>JBEKLK010000352.1:0-3690 GCA_050010235.1 Rhizomicrobium sp. | reverse complement strand
ATCATCGCGCGCGAAATGCGGTCGAGCACATCGGCGGAGGGCGCGCCGCCGCGTCCCTGCTCCAGCCATGTGTACCAGGTGGCGCTGACATTGGCGCGTTGCGCCACTTCTTCGCGCCGAAGACCAGGCGTTCGCCGCCGCGTCAGCGGCAGGCCGAACGAGGCGGGATCCAGTTTCGCCCGGCGGTCTTTCAGATAGGTCCCAAGCAGATTGGCGTTTGTGGCAGACATGCTCAGCCTGTTAGTGATTATACCAGTATGATGTCACTACTTTACCAGCATAACACATCGGTAGAGAAAGCGCATGTCCAATTTGGAAAGGCCTTTTGCGATGACATTAAAAGACAAACGCATCCTCGTGATCGGTGGCGGTTCCGGCATCGGGCTTGGCGTGGCGCAGAGCGCCGCGCAAGAAGGCGCAAAAGTCCTGATCGCCTCGCGCGATGCGAAGAAGATTGCCGAGGCCGCGAAAAATATCGGCGCAACATCGGCTTCTATCGACGTGCGCGATGAAAATAATGTCGCGCAGTTCTTCAAGGGCAACGGCGCGTTCGATCACATTGCATTCACCGCGGGCGATTGGGAAGGCCTCGTGCCCGGCGCGCTCGCCGATCTCGATCTCGCGAAAGCGGCGGAAAGACTGACCACGCGGTTCTGGGGCGCGGTCGCCGTAGCCAAGCATGGAGCGACCAAACTGCCGCCCGGCGGTTCCTACACCGTCACCAACGGCATGCTCGCGCGCAGACCGATGAAGGGCATGCCCATCGTGACGGCGGGAGCCTGCGCGATGGAAGGATTGACGCTCGGCCTTGCCGTCGATCTGGCGCCGGTGCGCGTGAATTGCGTCTGCCCCGGCCTGATCGAAACTGAAATGTGGGACAAATTCCCCGAAGGCTATCGCGACAGGCTGATGGCGATGACGCAAAAACAATTGGTGCAGCGTCCCGGCAGCACCGCCGAAGCGGCGGAATCCTATCTCACCTGCATGCGCAACAGCTTCATGACCGGGCAGATCATTCGAATCGAAGGCGGCATCGCGCTCGCCAACTGATCGTTCGGTTTCACACCAGTAAGGAGAGTTCACATGCGTGTATTCATGACCGGCGCGGCCGGCTTTATCGGCACTGCGACGACCAAAGAATTGATCGCGAACGGTCACCAGGTGGTAGGCCTCGCCCGCTCCGACGCCAACGCCGCGGCCCTGAAAGCGGCCGGCGCGGAGGTGCATCGCGGTTCGCTCGAAGATCTCGACAGCCTGCGCAAAGGTGCCAAAGAAACGGACGGCACGATCCATCTGGCTTTCATCCACGATTTCACGAAATTCGCGGAGAACGGGCAGATCGACAAGCGCGCCATCGAGGCGATGGGGGATGTGCTGGTGGGCACGAACAAACCCTTCATCGTCACGTCGGGAACGGCCCTCATCGCGCCGGGCGCGGTGGTCACTGAGGATATGAGGCGCGACGACGCTGGGTATGCTCCGCGCGTGTCGGAACAGGCCGGTCTCGCCTATGCGAAGCGCGGCGTGCGCGCGATGGCGATACGCCTGCCGCAAGTGCATGGCGGCGACGGCAAGGCCGGCTTGATCACCTATCTGCTGGAAAGCGCGCGCGCGAAAGGCGTTGCCGTCTATATCGGCGACGGCCACGACCGCTGGGCCGCGGGGCACCGGCTGGATGTCGCCCGCCTTTACCGGCTTGCGCTGGAGAAAGGCGCCGCGGACGCGATCTATCATGCCGTCGGCGAAGAGGGTGTGCCCATGCGCCAGATCATCGACGTGATCGGCCGCGCGCTGAAGGTGCCGGTGAAGTCGATCAAGGCGGAAGAAGCCGGCGAGTATTATGGACCGCTGGCGATGTTCGCCGGTCTCGACATCCCGGCGTCCAGCGCTTTGACGCAGCAGCGGCTGGGATGGAAGCCCACGCAAATCGGCCTCATCGCCGACATCGGCCAGCCGGGTTATTTCGCGAGCTAGAAAGATCGGCCGGAAAATGCGGTGACCACGGCAATGTTCTCCTTCGCGGCATGACGCCGCGGCGGTGGACGTTGCTGCCGTCATTTAATTTCTAAAGCTCTCTCGACTAATCTTCGCGGTCTCCGGCGAGACTTTTCAAAAGCTCGATTACGCTCTTGCGCACTTTCAAGTCCTTGATGCGCATGAACGCGAGGTTCAATTGCAATCCGTCTTTTTCGGATAGAAACTCCATCACCGGCAACGCGGTCGGACCACTGGAGCGTCTGGTTACGAGACGAAGCTCGACCACGTCCTCATAGAAGTAGCCGATCGGGACTCCCAGTATGTGCGCGATCTGATAGAGACGGCCGGCGCCAATGCGATTCGCGCCTTTTTCGTATTTCTGAATTTGTTGGAATGTCAGTCCGAGAAGTTTGCCAAGTTGCCCCTGATTCATACCGATCAGCACACGTCTGATGCGTAAGCGTCTGCCGACATGGGCGTCGATGGGATTGGTCTGCTTCTTTGCCAAGGAGCCCTTTCGGGCGAGCGTGGGCGTCGCGCGAATCCATGCCACATTTTCCCGGTGCCGGAAAGCGCCGTCTCCGATCCTTAAGCCGCCGGCAGCCGCTCAGGCGCAGAGAAAATCAGGCTTCGACGGTCGAGACGGATAATTGCTCATAGACCCGATCCTGAATGCGACTGATGTCCGATACGATCGCACGCCTGACTTTCTCGACGCTGCGCAATCGCTCCGATTTGCCCGCCGAACGCAGATGGTTGGCTGCTTCCGTCAGCGCATCGATTGCTTGCAGCATGAGGCGAAAGCTGCGCGCCTCGTCTTCGTTTGCCGGCATGTTACGACCCATCATATCGGATTGGTCGCGGGACGGGCGGCAGAGCGATCCAATACGCCGAGCTCATCCCAGCGTCCCTCGGGCCGAATGATAAGATAGGGATCGCTTTTGATTGTGATGGGTTCGTCGCACGGGGTTATGTCGGCTTCAATCTCGACATAGGCATGGTCCGAGAACACGATCGGGGCGTTTTTGTGCATCGGTTGAAACCCATGCTTGCCATAAAAGCCCACAAGGCGTTCTTGCGACTGTCCGTAGAGCTTCACATACCCCTTCCGTCGGCAGATAGAGATGGCCTCATGCATTAAGACCGTGCTGATTCCGGATTGGCGGAAACGCTGGAGAACGGCCAGGCGTTCAAGTTTTGCGAATCCGGCAAAGAAGCGAACGCGAAGGGTGGCGGCCGGCTCGTTTTCCACCATCCCGATGAGGTGCATGGCGCAATGGTCGTTGCCGTCAAATTCCTCGAAATACGGACAATGTTGCTCGGCTCCGAAGGTCGCACCCCGAATGAAAGCGACCATGTTGAGATGTTCGGCGTTCGCCGCAACGATAACGCGTGGCGTCGGTCGTGGAGCCTTGAGCATTGGAAGCTTCATGAGTCCGCCGAGCGCGAAACCCTCACTCTCCACCGGCAGGAAGCCGCGCGTTTTCGACGACTTGAGTCCCGCTTCGGTCTGGGCAACGGCATAAACCTCGACATCGCGATAGAGATCGCCCATTGCAAGCGAGATCAGCGGATTGACGAGTTTCGTGATGCGGTGGGCAACCACGACCCAGACATAGAGTGCGACCGGCTTCTCCCCTGTTTTGGCAATGCAGGAGAGCGTTGGATTGCGCCGGTCAAGAGTGCCGGCCTTGAGAGCCGTCGTGCCCTTCG
>JBEKLK010000351.1:0-3710 GCA_050010235.1 Rhizomicrobium sp. | reverse complement strand
CGACATGGTCGATCTCTCATTGCAAAAGAGGCGCTCTCATAAAGTCGCCCGCCGTCTCGGTCAAGCGAATTGGCCGCTCAGGCGTGACGGAAGGCCTTTATCAGCAGCCGGGCCGCGGCGTGCGGCAGGGTCTTGCCGGCCACCACATCGGCTTCGATCATCGCGGCCTTGGCGGCGACGGCCGGATCGCGGGCAATCTCGTCGGAGAGGACGGCCTGAACCTCGGATTGAAACCAGCGCCGGGCCTGGTCCTGTCGCAGGCGCTTCAGCTGTCCCGATTTCACCAGCGCCGCATGGCACTGCTGCATGGCCGCCCAGGCATCCTCGATCCCCTTCCCCGCCAGGGCCGAGACCTTCATCACCTCTGGCGCAATGCCCATATATTTCGGCCGCATCAGATGCAGGGCCGCGTGGTAATCGGAGGCGGTGCGGCCCGCGGGTTTTGCGAGGTCGCCGTCAGCCTTGGTCACGACCACCAGATCGGCCAGTTCCATCACGCCCCGCTTGATCCCCTGCAGATCGTCTCCGCCGCCCGGGCTGACCAAGAGAACGAACAGATCGACCATGTCGGCGACTGCCACTTCGGACTGGCCGACGCCCACCGTCTCGACAAGAACCACATCGAAGCCCGCAGCTTCGACGAGAAGCATTGCCTCGCGGGTCCGCCGGGCGACGCCGCCCAACGTGGCGCCCGCAGGCGATGGCCGGATGAACGCCTGAGGATCCCGCGCCAGCCGCTCCATTCGGGTCTTGTCGCCCAGGATGGAACCTCCCGACCGGCGCGACGACGGATCCACCGCCAGCACCGCGACCTTGTTGCCGCTCTTTGTGAGATGCGCGCCGAAAGCTTCGATGAAGGTCGATTTGCCGGCGCCGGGCGCGCCCGAAATACCGATGCGCATGGCCTTGCCCGCGCGCGGCAGCAGCACCGACAGAAGCCGTTCCGCCTGTTCGCGATCGGACGCGCGGGTGGATTCCACCATCGTGATCGCGCGGGCCAGCGCGCGCCGGTCGCCGCCGAGCACGGGTCCCGCGAGCACCTCTTCGGCCGCCTTTACCTTTCGCTCGGTCATAATTGGACCATGATCTCAAGGACTTCTAAGGTGGTCTCGCGCCAAATTCTGTCGCCTGTCCAACGATTTGATCAGGGACGACCCATGACCAAAGCTCGACGCAATCTCGTGACGGCCGCAGCCCTTGCCGCGGCCATGCTCGCGCTGCCGGCTCTGGCCGGCGACCCGGCCGGTATGAAAGTCGCCGCCATCGAGCCCGGCACGTCTCTCAACGTCGCCTACACGATAAGCTTCTGGGGCATCCCCTTCGGCCAGACGAATTTCGACTCGAAATTTCACGACCAGACCTACAGCACCGTGTCGCATTTCGAAACCAGCGGCATCGTCAGCATGTTCTGGGAAGCGACCATCGACGCCAATTCCACCGGCCACTATGCGCCGCACACCTTCGAGCCCCAAATCTACGATTCCTATTATCGTCGTGGTGCGACCAAGAACGAACGCGTCAAGGTGACGTTCGCCGGCGATGCGCCCACCGTGTTTGCCGATCCACCTTACAACACGACCAACTTTCCCGTCACCGATGCGCAAAAGAAAGAAGCCCTCGATCCGGTGAGCGCCGTCGCCTACATCCTGACGGCGTCGAAAGTGGATGGTGCAAATCCCTGCGGCACCGTCGCTCCGGTCTTCGACGGCCGCCGGCGCTACAACATCACCTTCACCTACATCAAGGACGAGCAGGCCAAGCTCAGCACCGGCGCCTATAACGGCAAGGCGCATCTGTGCCAGCTGCACTACAACCAGATCGCCGGCTTCAAGCCGAAGATCCTGAAGGAAGGCAAGGAATTCCCCCCGATCTATGGCTGGTTCGCGGACATACCCAGCGCCGGCTCGCCCAACGGCCACTATTTCATCGCGCTGCGCGTCTGGGCGTCGACCGGCTACGGCACGGTCGCGGCGGAATTGAATCAACTGAAGATCGACGGCGCGAACGGCCCCCAGAGGGGCTGACACGGGGTGACGCCGTCATCCGAAGCGCGCTAAATTCCGGCGACACAGATATCGAAAGCCGGCCCGCATGGCGCAGGACCATCTTCCTTCCGTATTTGAGCTGACCCCGCTCAATCCGGATTTCAACCAGAACCCCCATGTGCTGCTCGACAAGTTGCGCAGCGAATGTCCCGTACATCGCGACGAGGCGGCAGGCACGTTCGTCCTGACACGCTATGCCGACGTGCGCGGTACGCTGTCCGACACGACCATGTGGCGCGATCCGTCGCGCGCGGAAGAGGCCGCGATCCTGCCTCGCCGACTGCTGGACCCGCCGCCGCCCGGACTCGAGGTTCACGACGGCAGCAGCTCGAGCATCCTCCTCAGCGACGATCCCGACCATGCGCGCATCCGCAACCCGCTTCAGATGGCGCTCTACAAACGCGTCGCGAAATGCCGCCCGCTCGTCGCCAAGGTCGTCGACGACATCCTCGGCCGCTTTGCCGGGAAGGCACAATTCGACGTCATGGACGAATTCGCCGTGCCCGTTCCCATCGATGTGATCGCACGCATCCTGGGCGTGGACGACAAAATGCTTGTCGAATTCCGCGACTGGTCGGAAGGCGTGATCCTCAGCCTCAATCCGTTCCGTACCCCGGAACAGACCGTCAAATTCATTGCGAGCGCAAATGCGCTGAACGACTATTTCCGCGAACTGATGCTGGAACGCCGGAAAAATCCGCAGGACGATCTCATCAGCGACATGATGGTGCTGCAGGCCGAAGGCGCGCCGCTGACCGATGGCGAGCTTCAGAACAATCTGCAGGGATTGCTGGTCGGCGGAAACCTGACGACCACCGATCTGATCGGCAATGGAATCTATCTGTTCCTGACAAATCCGGCGGAGCTTGCGAAGCTCAAGGCCGATCCGAACCTGATCAATTCCGCGGTCGAGGAAATCCTGCGCTTCGAATCCCCCGTCGACATTACGGGCCGCATCGCGTCGCGCGACATGGAAGTGGGCGGTTGCCCGATCAAGCAGACGCAATCGCTGTTCATGTCGCTACGCGGTGCCAACCGCGACCCGGAGGTTTTCTCGAACCCGCACAAATTCGACATCGCGCGCAAGGATGCGCCCCATGTCGCGTTCGGCGGCGGCGCGCATCTCTGCATCGGCTCGCCGCTCGCGCGGCTGGAAGCCCAGGTGGCATTGCTCGCGTTCTTCGACCGCTTCCCCAATCTGCGCCTCGCCGATCCGAACGAGGCGCCGCAATGGCGCTCGCTGCCGTTTTTCCGGGGGTTGCAGAGGTTGGATGTAAGAAACTGACGGCTCGCTAGGCCGGCATGGCGTAGACGACAAGGAAGTATGTTTGCAGCGCGATCATCGCGAACCCCGCCGTCCATTGGAGCCAGCGCGGACGCATCCAGCCCGCGATCACAATGGCGACCAGCATCGGCAGGATCCCCACGTCTTCGCCGATCCACGCAGTTGAGCTGAGACCGGCTGCGTTGTTTCGGTCCCAATAGTTCTGGATCATCCCGATCAGCATCAACGCGACGAAGGCCCCGAAGATCACAGGCCGCTGCTTCTCGAATATCGCCGGCACGTCGACGGTTTCGTCGCCCCGCGCCCGGACGGAAAGCGTCGAGCACGTAAAATATTGTATGATAGCTGCCGCAAACTGCAGCACCACTTCGCTCACCGTC
>JBEKLK010000350.1:0-3759 GCA_050010235.1 Rhizomicrobium sp. | reverse complement strand
GTAGCCAGCACTGAAAATGGCGCGCGAGCGCCGCGATCGCTAAAAAATATTGTCTTGTTATTTCCGACGCCGTCCGGAAACACATTCGGCATACGATACAATGACCAATGCAGGTCAGAGTCATAGTAAAGCGCGCGTTTCACAAATGGTCGGTACAAAGCATCAATGATGTGCTTTGCATGAAAATCCAACTGTATTCGCTGCGACGCTTTTCGCCGAAGGTCTTGCGTCCACTTAATTTCAAAATTGAGAGTGTTTTCCCAATCCTTTGGCAACACGAGCGGTAGCTTTTTTATCTGTCTGTTGTAGGTCTGAATATAGTGGCGAACCTTCTTCTCCACGGCGTGAGGATCGAAATCATAGACCCAATCGTCGCGGTTCGACACGGTCCCAAATGACGCTAACTTGAATATCGCGTTGGTGTCCCCCGATTGTTCCTTGCCACTCAGCTTTGGAATCGTTAGTGAAAGAAATTTGGAAAATTCGCCGCGGCTGAGTTCGTCCCAATCGCCGCTAACATCGGGTTGTCGCTCCAAAAAAGTTAGATGCGAAACATTGGTACCACTCAAGAAGGATAGCTTGTCTTCCTTGGTTCCCTCACCGTGTTCGTAAAGCCTAATTCTGGTCGACTTCTTCCGGCCTTGCCGCACAAAAAAGCTAATTGCGACACCAATCTTTATGTCGAACACATTGCCTTCGGATCGTACCTCTCCTTCACGAACGTCGCCGCCCATATCTATAACGTAAATTTCACCAAACTCGTTCGCAAGTGTTTTGCGAAACCCGTCAAAAGCGCGCTTATCAATGAAGCTGCGATTTGTTACGAACGCTACAATGCCGTTTTCCTCGATTCGGTCGGACGCCCAACGAATGAATCTGACATACATATCGTATGTTTTTGTCTTATGGGAATCTCGCAACGCGACGTACGTTTCCTTGATCCTCCTATCTATCGCAGGATATTCGCGGTTCTTGTTGTTCTCGTTCTCGTTGAGTTGATTGGCGTTATACGGCGGATTGCCGATGATGACGCTGATTTTCCGGGCATTCTGCCGCTTGATGCGCGCGACATTCTCTTCGCTCACGCCGCCCAATAGGTCGCCGAAATGCTGCCCCTTTCCGACACCGTGTGCACGAAGACCAGCGACGTTGTCGAGCGTATCGACGAAACAGAGATTCGGATATTCCAGGTAATCCCCCGTGATGGCGGCATACGTTGCCTCGATGTTCAGGTTGGCAACGTAGTAAGGCAGGATTGCCACTTCGTTGGCATGCAACTCCTCCCGATATTTGTATTCCAGCTTCACGGGTTGGCCTCGAAAATACTCCAGAAGATCGGCGATGAACGTTCCCGTACCGGTCGCCGGATCAAGGATTTCTACGTTTCGGTCGATCAGCTTCTTGCCGAAATGCTTTTGGCACAGCCAATCGGTGCTCTCGATCATGAATCGCACGATTTCGTTCGGTGTATAGGCGACCCCCAAACGATCAGCCGCTTTGCGGTTATAGACCTTGTAGAAGTTTTCGTAGATCACCTTCAGAAATTTCTGCTTTTCCTGATGGCTGGCAACGGACGTCGCCGCGCGCTTGATAGCGGAATAATAAGGCCGCAGCCGTTCGATGGTTTCGCGCTTCACGCCGCCGGTGAAGAAGGTTTCCTCGAGCGCATAAAGCTCCTTCGCCACATTGTTGTTGTGGTGGAAGTCGGTATTGTCGAACACTTGGCTGAAGATTTCCTCTGTCAGGATGTGCTGGATCAGCATCTCGCGCACGTCCGCTGCCGTGACGGACGGATTGATGGTCTCCTGCGCGTGCTTGAGGAACTTGACCGCCGCTTTCTTGAATGCGGTGTTTTCACCCTCCGCCTTGTCGATGGCCTTGCGCAGGGTTTCCAAAACGGCGGGCAGGTCTTCCCGGAATTTTTCGACGGCCTTGCGGAATTCGCGGATGACTTCCGGTTCGAATTTGAAGAACTGCCCGACGAGCCGGCCGATCTGCTCGGGGTCGTCGACGGGACAGCGCAGCACTTCGCGCTTGTTTTGGATCAGGACGGCGGTTTTCGAATCCTCGAAAATGATGTTGTCCTGGGGATAGCCGCGGCGGAGTTTCTTGGTAATTTCGGTATCCAGATCGTCATCCAAGTCCTTGGCTTCCCAGTAGCCCATAGGCAGTCGCAATTGCGGCTCGACCAGCGCGCCGTCCACATAACGGCGCTCGTCCATGGCGGTGGTGTGTTCGTATTCTGGAATGAACAGCAGACCTTCGCCCTTACCCCAATCCTTGAGCAGGGTTTTGAAAGCTTCGCGTACGACCGACTCGCGATGCGATCCGGAGGCTCTCTTAAGGTCGGAAAGATCGTTCAGATATTTCTGAACGAGAAGCTGGCTCATGGAGGCCCCGATTCGTCGCAGACGGTATCTCAGTTCACTTGTCAATTAAATCGATAGTCCCGCCACGGACTCCCGGCTACAATGACATGACCTGCAATTCCCCATTACTTCCTTGCAACGCACTCGGGTGTTATAGCGCAAGCCAAACGTCATCCGGGAGTTCGCCGACGAGCAAGTTCGGCAAGGATTTGATTGCGAGCCTCAGCCAGGCGGTGGAACACGCGCGCGGCAGGAAGAAGACCGGCATGCGCGTGACTGTCGTGGACGTTCCCGATGTCCGCGCGATCCGCAAATCCCTGCATATGTCGCAACAGCGCTTCGCGGTGTCGTTCCGCATTCCGCTGGCCACGTTGAAGAACTGGGAACAGGGCCGGCGCTATCCCGATGCGCCGGCTGCGGCCTATCTTCTCGCGATCCGGCGCCGTCCGAAGGAGATCATGGAGGCCGTCGCCGAACGCGCTGCGTAAATGCGCACGGGCAGGCGCAGGTCTCGGTATTGGGCAGCCGGTCGACCGTATAACAAATATATCGGCCGCGGTGGGCCTTCTGTCGTTGGCGAAACGCTATTCGCCGCGCGGACGCGCGGCGGCTAGGTGGGCGGCTCAAGGCCGCCCATGGAGAAGAAAGGGGAGTGCGTCAACGCAATCCGGGAGTTCCGGCGACAGTATACGGATGCACCTGTAGTTCCGTGACATCCCGCTTTGCGAATAGGTATACCGCCGACCAAATCCCAACGAATTCGATCAATACTCGTATCGCCGCCTATTCCAGCCTGTCGCCGTCGTCACCCTCGTCGTCGCCTTCATCGGCGGCTTCCGCCAACGAGAAGACGGGCGTGCTGCCGTTCGGCTGCAGCGAGCCGTCGACATTGCCGTTGACGTTCCCGTTGGCTTGCGGCCGGGGACCGCCGTTTTGGTGATAGTTCTGCTGACCTTGATTTTGGCCTTGATTTTGGCCCTGATTTTGACCCTGGTTCTGGCCCTGCCCCTGATATTGCTGCTGTTGCAGCTGGGCGGCGCTCAGAATCCGGAAATAATGCTCGGCATGCTGGAGATAGTTTTCCGCCATGACCCGGTCGCCGGCCGAATTCGCATCGCGCGCCATCTGCAGATATTTTTCGTACACATGCGCCGCGGACCCGCGGATTTTGATTTCCGGGCCGCTCGAATCGAAGGTCCGATTCGGATTGTTGTTGTTGCCGCCGCCACCACCATTGTTGTTTTGCGGCCGGCGGCCGCGTCCACGAGAGCGTTTCACGTGATCCCCTTCATTGTCCGACAATCCCATGCGCTACGGCCATGGGAACGCGCGCGGTGTGTTGCATCGTATGTATCAGTCGCACCTAAAGGCGCGTCCGTTTGGTTGCCGC
>JBEKLK010000349.1:0-3773 GCA_050010235.1 Rhizomicrobium sp. | reverse complement strand
TTTCGCTTCGAACGCACCGCGTGCCGGGTCAGTGACCCTGTTGCAGTGCAACATGACCTATATGCGGTGCAGCGTACTCGTTGTCAAGAGGAAATGTTGCACTGCACCATGGAACCAATATACGCACATTTGCGATCTATCTCAGCGGCCCGAAATGCCACCAGTTAACCACTCGTAAACGCCCGTAAGACAAAGTGGATTTGCTTTTCCGCTTGCGGCCGGGACCACAATTTGGTCTCATTGTTGCAGGGGTGGAAAGCGTAACGAGTAACTGGGGTGCAGGATGTCCGCACGACCGCGTGCCGTGACTGGCGCGTTCGCATGGGTGGCGTTTGCCGTCGTGATTCTGCTCGCCCCCTGCCTGGTTTCCGGGCCGGCTGCAGCCTCGATTCGGCACCATCATTGGCTGGGTGGCGGGACGTGGGGCACCCCCACCGACCCTGACAAAGACGCGGCCCTGGTCGTCGACGGTGCCACCGGCAAGACCCTCTACGCCCGCAATGCCGATGCCCTGCGCCATCCCGCATCTCTGACGAAGATGATGACGCTGTACCTGCTGTTCGAGCAGCTGAAGAGCGGCCAAATGACGCTCGCGACCCCTCTTATGGTTTCCGAGCACGCGGCCAGCCAGCATCCGACAAAGCTCCATGTCCGCCCGGGCAACAGCGTTCCCGTCGACACCGCGATCAAGGCGATTGTGGTGCTTTCGGCCAACGATGTCGCGGTGGCGATCGCCGAAGCGATCGGCGGTACTGAAGAGCATTTTGCGGAGATGATGACGGCGAAAGCCCATGAGTTCGGCATGGACCACACCTTCTATCACAATGCTTCGGGCCTGCCTGATGAGGCGCAGGTTACGACCGCACACGATCTCGCGCTGCTGGCGCATCATCTCGCTTACGACTTTCCCCAGTATTTCCCGTATTTCGCCACGCCCTCATTTGGCTATCGCGGCGGGTACTACGTGACCCATGACAACCTGATCGGCAATTACGACGGTGCCGACGGGATCAAGACCGGTTACACCCAGGCGTCGGGCTTCAATCTGGTGTCGTCCGTGGTGCGCGGCGGGGCTCACGTGATCGGAGTCGTGATGGGCGGACGTTCGGCCCACCGGCGAGACGGCGAAATGATCCGCCTGCTCAACGATACCTTCGCCCAGATCGAACAGAACCCGCGTCTCGTGGCGCGCGCCAATGTGCCGTGGCAGACCATCGCCGAGAACACGCGATCCGGCCCGGTCATCGCCGGCTTCCAGATCGGCGGCGCGGGCGTTCAACCTCAGCAGGCTGCAGCCACCCACGCGACCGGCACTCCTGCGGATCCGGATGACGAGGATGCCGCCGAAAGCCGTCCCGATACCGACGACGGTCAGGCCACTCCCAATACGAACGTGATCGCCGCAGTTCCCGTTCCCACTCCGAATGTGGCCGCCGCCCAGCCGGCAATTCCGGCAGCCGTGCCGCCGGCCCTGCGTTCCTCGACAGGACTGCCTGCCCTGAGCATGGCGAACGTGATTCATCTCGTCCCGCCGAAGCCAATTCCCACTCCGAGACCGGCGCCGCTCGTTCTGGCGTCGTATCAGCCGCAGAGCCGCCCGCTCGTCACGCCAAGGGCGCGCGCCGAAGCGCTTGGCGAAGGTGACATCGGCGACGTGATCGAACATGTGGCGCGTACGCCAGCGAAGATCGTCGCGACAAACCCGACACCGGCCGCCCTCGGCGATCGAGACTGGACGATCCAGATCGGCGCGTTTGTCGATATGACGTCGGCGAAGGCGCAGCTCGCATCCTATGCCGAACGTTCGATGGATGTCCTCGGCCAGGCCGATCGCGTCGTCGTGCCGTTCAAATCGGTCGAAGGACAAACGTTGTTCCGCGCCCGCTTTGGTCCCTTTGTCGAACGTGAAGCGCGCGAAGTGTGCGAGCGTTTGACCGAACGCGGCCAGACCTGCTTTGCGGCTCTGGCCCAGCGCTGACCTCTACTCTCGCAGAAGCACGTCTTTCGCTTCATTGATTCTCGCGGCGGCGTCGCTGGAACCGCCCAGATCTGGGTGATTCTTCAACATCAGCTTGCGATGGGCGGCGCGGATGGCGTCGTCATCGGCGCCGGGCTGCAGCCCGAGCGTGGCATATGCTTCGTTGCGCGACATTCCCGAGTCAGGACGCGTATTTGAATTGCGTGCCGATCCGTCAGCGTGTTTTGCCCGGGCGCGCCAATCGGCGCCGAAACGGCGATCGAGATAGGTTGTCAGCAAGTTCGCCGTTTCCGTGTCGTCGCCAGCGGCCTCCCGATAGAAATCGATCATGCCTTCCTCGTCGAGCGCATCGAGAGTGCGGCCCGCGTGGCGTCCCTTCAGCACCCGGCCGCTCATCGTGCCGGAACTGTGATCGAGCGTCATCTCAACCCATTCGGTGCGAACTTGCGTCGTACCCGCCGCCTTTCCCTGTGGCCCCGCACGCCTGCCGGGAATCGGAAAGCCTCGCGGCCAGCCGAAATGCCAGACTTGGCCGCCAGTAAACATCGCCCAGGCAAAACTGCCCGCCAGCATCGCAAGTCCCACGCGGTCCAGCACCGCCAGCCCCACCGCGGCCAGCAGCAGAAGCCCGGCCGCGAAATAGCGCAGGCTGCGCACCAGCAACTTCGGATCGGCGCCGACGAAGCCGCGGAGCAACAATATGATTAGAAGAAGCGCGAGCGCGCCGAGGATCAGCGGCCCCATTCACCCCTCATGACGCATCGCGCGCGCAAGCCTCAGCACGTCGCCGCCCAGTCGATCGCCATAGTCCTTAAGCGCGGGTGCGCCGCCGGCGGCGTAAACGGCTGCCGCCTGCAAAAGGTCGCGCAACTGTTTCGCGGAGCCCGTGTCGAAATGCGCGTAGACGCCATGGGTGAGCCGCGCCACTTCGCGGAACACCGCTTCGGCGTTGGAATCGTAGCCTTCGTGGAACATGAAAGCCGGAACGCCGAGCAGCGCCAGCAATCCCGCCTCCTTGGCAATCGCTGCCGCATTCTCCTCGACGCAATCGCCGACATAGACAAGCGCGCCGACGCGCGTGCGCCGCGCTTCATCGCCCGCATGCGCGAGCACGCGACGAAGCTGCGTAAAGCCGCTGCGGCAAGTGACGCCTGTCATGCGTTGCGCGAGCGCGCGGGCGGATGTCGTCCATTCGCTGACATCGAACTCGCCACGCCCGCGAAAATAAACCAGTTGAACGCCAAGGCCGCCAATCGACTGCGCGACCTCGAACATATCGGTTTGAATTTCGGCCGCGCGATCCCAGGTGGGCTGGCGGCTCATGGTGGCGTCGACCGCGAAGATCAGACGGCCTTTGACCTGGCTGAGTGCGGGCGTGCGCGCCGCGACATCGAGGAATGCCGCGATATCGCCCGACGATGAACGGTTGGACGGAAGATTACCTTTGCCCGCCATTTGCAGCCTCCTCCGAACGACCGATCGGCATTCCATAGGTTGGGGGCCGCGCGCACTTTTCCAAGACCGTCAGGCCGTGGCCGCCTTGGCCCCGAGACCGGGCAGTTTAAGCGTCAGGAGCAGTTCGCGCACCTCCTGCCGGGCCGCAACGTGAGACATCGTCAACGAAATATCGAGGCCCGGTTGGGGCAGATCGAGCATGGTCAGGCCCAGGGGGAACAATTCGCGGAATATGACGCGTTCGCCGAAACCCGGCGCGACGCGAAAGCCGATGCGCTGGGCGAGTGCCTCGAGCGCGGTCGAGAGCCTTTTCTTGTTGCGCGCTTCCGTCGATGCGATG
>JBEKLK010000348.1:0-4243 GCA_050010235.1 Rhizomicrobium sp. | reverse complement strand
TGAGTTTACGCAGTCGCAGTCGCAGGAAGAAATCACCTGGTCGAAGATGCGATTCATTCAGGGTCTGCAGCAGTTCGCGCCTGCCGATGTCCACGATCTCGGCATCTTCCTGGCCGAGGCGCATTATCAGAACTGGATCATTCTGCTGAGCATTCATCGCGCGCACCAATGGGCAGACAGGTTGGGGCTCACCGCGAACAATCAGGTCGGGGGTGAAATCTCGCGCGTCCTCGTCAGCGCTCAGGCTCAAATTTGCCAGCCCCTGACGGCTGCGGAGGTCCCGTCACCGGATACCTCAGGGCCCGACGCATTCGCGGCTCCGGGAGACCTGCCTTAACCGCGGCGCCGAAAATTTGGTACCTTTCATCATGCCGCGAGGGGACGTTGCTGCTGCTACTGTATTCCTTTTCGCGGCTCCGGGAGACGAAGGAGCAACGTTCTCCTGCCGCGGGTACAAATCATGTCATGAGGGTGAATATTGTTACTGTCGCTGTATTCATGCTACGAAGGGGAACAATGCTACTGTCATCGTATTCTACCGTAGAAATGGGGAGCCGCGAATGAGATTAGATGACCTTCACGCACTGTTGCGCAAGGCGTTGAAAAATGGGGAGCGAGAAATAATTTCTCGAATAAAAAAGGCTCGCAAAGGATCGACTTACGTCGGCATCGAAAAAGGCTTCCAGGCTGCGTTCGAGGATACTATGCGGCTATATTTCAAGAACAATGTTCCGGTCAGGAAAGTGGGTGCGCGGAATTACTTTCCGTATGATGACACAAGAACGAGATCACGAAAGGGATTTGTGGATTGTGTCGCGTACGATGATCGAAAAGCTTACGGATTTGAGTACAAGGCTATCGAAATCCCTAGCCTGAAAAATGGTCGCTTCTATATGGTCCAAGTGGCCCACGATTTCATGCGGCTAAATACTGCAAAGAGACTGAACGAAGGCTATGTCATTGGATTCGTATATGGGGATTTGCTCAAGAACATGAGCGAACGACGATTATATCAAACATTCGCGAATCAGATGTTTGACGATTTCAAAAGGGCAAGCAGCAGACGTCCGATAGAGAAGAAAGTGTGGACCACCCTTGGCTGGGACGTCGAGCTGTTGGAGGCTCGTGTGCCTCATTTCGCTCGCGTAGCGAAAGTCGGCACAATAGGAGCGGTGTGTGTAGATTGCCGAGTTCATTGAGTAGTCTCAGCGTCGATCCAAGGCACCCCCGCGTTCCAAATCAGGTGACAGCAGCAACGTTCCCCGGCGGCTTCGATGCGTCATGCCGCGAAGGGAAATTCTGCTCCCGTCGCCGTAGACACTACGGTTCATTTCGCGAGATTCGCTAACTGGTGGCCTATAGCGAGAAAATTGTCTCGGTGTCCGCGATAGAGTCGAAGGGCATGTGCATCGGTAAATACTATCGTCTCGCCACTAATTTTCCATTCGCCCTTCTCAGCCTTCAACTCTCGAATGGCTTGTTCCATTTCGTCCACGGTCTTTAGCTGGAGACTCGTCTCAAGCGCACTCGATGCGTTGCTTGCAACCATTCGCCTGTCGAATTGGTTTAATGCTTCTCGCTTTAACGTTTCATCGATTCTTGCGCCCGCGAGTTGTGCTCGATAGGCAGCCATGGCTGCATCGGTCTTTTGTTTGCGGTCTTCAATCGCCTTGCGAACCTCCCTGAGCGCCAGACTCGTTTTGACAAAGCCTGGATCGGCGCCAAGGCGTATCGGCGACATCAAATCCGGATATCCGAGTTCGACAATTTCTTGATCAAACGTTGAGCGCGCATTCGATACACTCTGAACCAGCGTCTTTGCGGCCCGCGCAATGAGGCCGGCGGCCCCCGGCGCCTGTGTGTGTAAATCCACAAAGTTGAAGTGACCACTGATGACCGCGGTTTCCGCCCCCGCTGCCTCCGAAAGGGCAGTACGAATGTCTGCGGCGCTACGCGTGGCGTTGATGGCAGCCTGCCGTTGGGAACCGAAATATCCCAAGCTGCCGAGCCCCGCGTCCAGCGCAATCGCAACGATCAATAGCACCACGAAATAGGCCAGTCCGCGACGCGGTGCACGCGTTCGAATGAACGTGAAGTAGAGCACCAGCCATATGAACAGCACTCCGAACAAAAATTGCGAGACCACAGCTGCAATGCCGACGACCTCCTTATTCGTGACGCCAAGCAATCGCGCGAGCAAAATAACGGGCAGAACTATGACGATGCACACTGGAATTTCCGCAAAAATTGCGAGGACGAGGCCCCATATGCGTCCCCGCTGCAGTGTGTCGTCAGCCATGCGTGCCCCTCCCAAAGCTGCTCGCATGAAACACTATTAGTCCACAGATCGAAAGCAATTATCGTCAAGTGCGAGGAAAGAACTCACTCCCACTCAATCGTCCCCGGCGGCTTGCTCGTCACGTCGTAAACCACGCGGAATTGCGGCGACGCCATACAAATTACCCGTCTACTCCCACTCAATCGTCCCGGGCGGCTTGGACGTCACGTCGTAGACCACCCTATTGATGCCCTTCACTTCGTTGACGATGCGGGTGGCGACGCGGGAGAGGAACGCGTGCTCGAAGGGGTAGGAATCGGCGGTCATGCCGTCCGATGAGGTGACGGCGCGCAGCGCGCAGACATTGTCGTAGGTGCGGCCGTCGCCCATCACGCCCACGGTTTTCACGGGCAACAGCACCGCGAAGGCCTGCCAGATCTCGTCATAGAGGCCGGCCTTGCGGATTTCGTCGAGATAGATCGTGTCGGCCTTGCGCAACACGTCGAGCTTTTCGCGCGTGATTTCGCCCGGCACGCGAATCGCGAGGCCGGGACCCGGGAACGGATGGCGGCGCACGAACGCTTCGGGCAGCCCGAGCTCGCGGCCCAGCGCGCGCACCTCGTCCTTGAACAATTCGCGCAACGGCTCCACCAGTTTCATGCGCATGCGCTCCGGCAAGCCGCCCACATTGTGATGCGATTTGATGGTGACCGAAGGACCGCCGGTCGCCGACACGCTTTCGATCACGTCGGGATAGAGCGTGCCTTGCGCGAGGAAATCCGCGCCGCCCGCTTTCTTCGCTTCTTCCTCGAACACGTCGATGAAGGCGGCGCCGATGATCTTGCGCTTGCGCTCGGGATCACTCACGCCCGCAAGCCGCGTGAGGAACATCTCCTCCGCACCCACATGCACCAGCGGGATATTGTAATGCCCGCGGAACAGCGAGACGACTTCGTCCGCTTCGCCCGCGCGCATGAGGCCCGTATCGACGAAGATGCAGGTGAGCTGGTCGCCCACCGCTTCGTGGATGAGGACGGCGGCCACCGAGGAATCGACTCCGCCGGACAGCCCGCAGATCACGCGGCCCTTGCCCACCTGTTTCCTGATACGCGCGATCTCTTCGGTGCGGAACGCCTTCATGTTCCACTCCGACGCAATGCCCGCGATCTTCGCCACGAAATTGCGCAGCAGCGCGCCGCCCCGCGGCGTGTGCATGACTTCCGGGTGGAACATCAGGCCGTAGAATTTGCGCTTTTCGTCGGCCACCATCGCGAACGGCGCATTGCCGCTCACGCCCACGACATGGAAACCCGGCGGCAGCGCGATCACGCGGTCGCCATGGCTCATCCACACATCGTCTTCGCCGCCCAGCTGCCAGATGTCTTCGAACAACGGGCTCGTGCCCGTGATTTCGAGCTTGGCGCGGCCGAATTCCCGCGCATTGTGCGTCGCCTCGATCCGGCCGCCCAGTTGTTCCACCATCGCCATCTGGCCGTAGCAGATGCCGAGGACCGGCACGCCCATTTCGAAGACGCGCTGCGGCGCGCGCGGCGTATCCGATTCGGTGACGCTGGCCGGCCCGCCCGAAAGAATGATCGCGCGGGGCTTCGCGCGCTCCAGCGCTTCCTCGGCTTTGTTGAAGGGCACGATCTCGCAATAGACGCCGGCTTCGCGCACGCGCCGCGCGATGAGCTGCGTCACCTGCGAGCCGAAATCGACGATCAGAACGGGGATGGGCATGGAGGGATATAGGGTTCCGGTTTGGCGGTTGTCCAGAGATTGGTGCGACGCATTTGTGGGCAGCGGTTATGCGCCCGCCGAGCGCGCCAGAACGGCCGTAAAAAACCCATCCGTGCCCGTGACATGGCTGGTGGCGCGGAAGAATTCGCCCATTCCGGGAGGCGGATCGCCGGGCACGATTTCGCGCCAGATCCTGGCGGCGGGCCGCACGGCGAAATCGGGATG
>JBEKLK010000347.1:0-3819 GCA_050010235.1 Rhizomicrobium sp. | reverse complement strand
CGACGTGTCGAAGAAAGGCGCGACCGGCATTTCCGCGTTCATCGTGCCCGCGAAAACGCCCGGCATCACCATCGGCAAACCCGAAAAGAAGATGGGCCAGCAGGGCGCGCATATCTGCGACGTGATCTTCGAGAATGTGCGCGTGCCGGCCAAGCTTCGGCTCGGTGCGGAAGGCGAGGGCTTCAAGGTGGCGATGCAGGTGCTTGATCGCGGGCGGCTGCACATCTCTGCGGTCTGCGTGGGCGTGGCCGAACGATTGATCCGCGAATGCGTCGCCTATGCCCGCGAACGCGAGCAATTCGGCAGCCGCATCGGCGATTTTCAACTGATCCAGGCGATGCTGGCGGATTCGAAGACGGATGCCTATGCGGCCCGCTGCATGGTGCTCGACGCCGCGAAGACGCGCGACACGGGCGCCAGCGTCACCATGGAAGCTGCCTGCACCAAATATTTCGCATCCGAGATGGTGGGCCGCGTGGCCGACCGCGCCGTGCAGATCTTCGGCGGGGCGGGTTATGTCGCCGACTACGGCATCGAACGTTTCTATCGCGACGTGCGCATTTTCCGGATCTATGAGGGCACCAGCCAGATCCAGCAGCTCGTGATCGCGCGCAATCTGCTGCGGGCCGAGGAATAGTTCGTGGCCTTGATGGGTTCCGGGAACATCGCGAGCATTGGTGCGCTGTTGTTGGCGCTGACCGCCTGCGCGCCCATGCTCGCGCCGCAAGGGCTGGAAAACGTGACGCCTGCGATCGAAAGCGATGCGTTCGCGGCGCGTGACGGCACGCGCCTGCCGCTGCGCGAATGGGATGCGGCGAACCCGAAAGCCGTCATCGTCGCGCTGCACGGCATGAGCGATTATTCCGAAGCGTTCGAGATGCCGGCGCCGTGGTGGGCGCAGCATGGCATCACCACGATCGCCTATGACCAGCGCGGCTTCGGCCGTGCGCCGAATCCGGGTCTGTGGGGCGGCGCCGATGCCATGCGCACGGACTTTGCCGATTGCGTGAATGCGGCGCATGCGAAATTTCCAGGCCTTCCCGTCTATGCGCTGGGCGAGAGCATGGGGGGCGCAGTCGTGCTCTCCGCGCTGGCGGAGCCCCGTCCGCCGCTGATTGCGGGTGCCATTCTGGTGGCGCCCGCGGTGTGGTCGCGCGAAGACATGCCCGCGTCCTATCGCGCCGCTTTGTGGCTCTCGGCGCATCTCGTGCCGTGGCTCCACGTGTCGGGCAACGGCCTGCACATCTGGCCTTCCGACAACATTCCCATACTGCGCAAGCTGTCGCGCGATCCGCTGTTTCAGCACGATGCGCGCGCCGATCAGGTCTACGGACTTGTCGGCCTGATGGACGACGCGCGGCATGCGCCCGAACATCTCTCAGCACCGCCGCCGATCCTGTTCGTCTACGGCGCCAGGGATCAGGTGATCCCGCGCGAGCCCACCGAGGCGGTCGTCAAGGCGCTGGACGGCAAAGCCCAAACGCGCCGCTACGACAACGGCTATCACATGCTGCTGCGCGATCTCGAGGCCGAGCGCGTGTGGGGCGATATCGCGGCCTGGTTGCAGACGGGATCGCTGCCGCCCGAACAGGTGCAGAAGTGAAAGCCTGCATCGTCGGCGCGGGCGCCATCGGCGGCTGGATCGCGGGGCTTCTCTGCGATGCGGGATGGGATGTCTCGCTGCTGGCGCGCGGCGCAACGCTTGCAGCGTATCGCGCACAGGGGCTGCGCGTGCGGCGCGGCGGCGCCGAAAAAATCTATCGTCTCGCGGCGAGCGACCGCGCCGAAGACTTGTCGCAGCCCGACTATGCGATCATTGCCGCGAAAGGGCAGACGATTCCCGATCTTGCGCCTGCCGTAGCAACGCTGTTGGCTCCGCAAACCGCCGTCGTACCCGCGATCAATGGTATTCCCTGGTGGTTCTTCCAGGTTCCGGGAATTCCGCTATCGGGACTTGCGCTCGCATCCGTCGATCCGGCAGGCGCGGTGGCGCGCACGATTCCACCCGAAAGAGTGATCGGCTGCGTGGTGCATGCGAGCGCCTGGATGGGCGAGCCGGGCGTGGTCGACGTGCAGGGCGAGGATCGGCTCGTCTTCGGCGAGCCGGACGGCGCACCCTCGCCACGCTGCGAAACGCTGGCGCAAGCCTTCGCGGGCAGCAGCGTCGCGCCGGTCGTGAGCCCGAATATCCGCCTCGCCATCTGGACCAAGCTCTGGGGCAATATGTCGATGAATCCGTTGAGCGTGCTGACCGGCGCCTCGACGGGACGGATGCTCGGCGATCCCGGTGTCTGGACGCTCGTGCGCACGATGATGCTGGAGATGCAGGCGCTGGGCGCGCGCATCGGGCTGGTGCTCGACATGACGCCGGAGGACCGCATGGCGATGACGCGCAAGCTGGGAGATCTGAAAACTTCGATGCTGCGCGATGCGGAAGCGGGCCGCGGAATCGAGATCGAGCCCATTCTGGGCGCGTTGGTGGAGATTGCAGATCGTTTGGGCGAGCCTGCACCGAATTTGCGCGCGGTGCTTGGTCTTGTGCGCGTGCGCGAAGCTGCCTTGCGGAGATAATCGTTCGCGGAATTGCGGGAGGGGAAAATCGGCGCACGCGTGACGACATGGCTGACGACGATCGCAACATTCCGCGAGCCGTGGGAAGCGCACATGTTTTGCGGTCGCCTGCAAGTCGAGGGCATTCCCGCAATGGTGGCGCATGAGTGTCACGTCTCGGTGAACTGGCCCTTTTCCACGGCTCTTGGCGGCGTGAAGGTCCAGGTGCCGCGAAGCTGGGCGCGCGAGGCGCGGATTGTCGAGGCGCGCTGCCGTGCGGGAGATTTCAAAGCCGAGCTTTCAGCTGAGCTTGGCGATCTCGACGATTTAAAATGTCCGGTTTGCGGCTCGAATCAGTTTTGGAAAAGGCGCACAGTGATTCAGACGTTGCTGTCCCTGATTTCTCTGGAATTTGAACCGATACCGCCGTGGAGTTGGCTGTATCACTGCGAGACTTGCGGCGCGAAATGGAAGGACCGTAGATGACCAAGCCCCTCAACATCCTGTTCATCACGGCCGATCAATGGCGCGCCGAATGCCTGTCGATCCTCGGCCATCCGATGGTCAAAACCCCGCATCTCGACGCTCTGGCGCGCGAAGGCGTGCTGTTCCGCAATCATTTCGCCAATGCCGTTCCCTGCGGCCCGTCGCGCACTTCGCTGCACACGGGGATGTATCTGCAGAACCATCGTTCGGGCACGAACGGCACGCCTCTCGATGCGCGTCACACCAATTGGGCGAAGGAATCCGCGAAGCTGGGCTACGATCCGGTGCTGTTCGGCTACACGGATACCAGCCTCGATCCGCGCGAACTCGAGGACGACGATCCGTGGCTCAGGACCTATGAAGGGCCGCTACCGGGGATTCGTCCGCTGGTGATGATGGGCGAATGGGCCTATCCGTGGGCGGATTGGCTGAAGCAGCACGGCTTCTTCGTGCCGGACGATATCAGGTTCTGCTATTCCTACCGCGCGTCCGGCCCCGAATACGAAGACGGCGCGCCCGTGCCCAGGCCGCTCGCCTATCCAGTGGAAGCGGACGACACTTCGTTCCTCGTCGACCGCTGTATCGATTATCTCCGCGACGCGAAGGGACCGTTCATTGCGCATCTTTCCATCATGCGCCCACATCCGCCTTTCGTCGCGCCCGAGCCTTACAATG
This sequence comes from Rhizomicrobium sp., assembly GCA_050010235.1. Classification (GTDB taxonomy): domain Bacteria; phylum Pseudomonadota; class Alphaproteobacteria; order Micropepsales; family Micropepsaceae; genus Rhizomicrobium. The sequence goes on along the minus strand of JBEKLK010000347.1, from coordinate 108 downwards.
CGATGTACGATCCGTTGGCCGTGCCGGGTTTCTCGCGAGCCTCGACGCCCGAAGCCGAAGGCGCGCAGCATCCCTGGCTGGCCCATCAATTGTCGCGCCGGCTTTTCC
>JBEKLK010000346.1:0-3879 GCA_050010235.1 Rhizomicrobium sp. | reverse complement strand
GGAAGCGATCGGACAGCTCTCCGGCGGCATCGCGCATGACTTCAACAATCTTCTGACGATCATGCGCGGCAATCTGCAATTGCTGGAGAAGCGGCTCGCCCAGGGCCGAACCGATGTTCAGCGCTATCTCGACGGCGCCAATGAAGGTTTTCGGCGTGCCGCCAATCTCACCCAGCGCATTCTCGCCTTCTCGCGACGCCAGCCTTTGTCGCCGCGACCGGTGAATTTGAGCGATCTCGTGTCCGGAATGACGGAACTCTTGCGCCATTCGGTCGGCGAGCGCGTCGAAATCGCCACTAGGCTGGAGGCGAAGTGGTGGACGCTCTGCGACGCGAACCAGATGGAGAATGTCATCATCAATCTCGCAATCAACGCACGCGACGCGATGCCGGACGGCGGCCGATTGTTCATCGAGACCGACGACATGCATGCCGACGCGCCGCTTGCGGGTGTCGAGGGTATGTTGGGGGGAGAATATGTCCGGCTGCGCGTGAGCGACACGGGCGAGGGCATGACGGAAGACGTACGTCAGAAGGCGATCGACCCGTTCTTTACCACGAAACCACAGGGCCAGGGAACCGGCCTGGGTCTCAGCATGACGTTCGGGTACATCCGGCAATCGAACGGCTACATGAAGATCGACAGTGAGTTGGGCAACGGTACGTCGCTGACCATTTTCATGCCGCAATACGAGGCGGCGAACGCGAAAGCGCAGGGGTGACAACATGGCATCTCCATCCGACAAAGATACCGCTTTGACCGTCCTCATCGCCGAGGACGAAGCGATGTTGCGCTTCGTGGCGGTTGAAACGCTGAGTGACGCCGGGTTTCTTGTGTTCGACGCCGTCGACGGGAGCGCCGGATTGAAGATCCTGGAATCGGATACGAAGATCGATCTCCTGGTCAGCGACATCAAAATGCCCGGACTGAATGGCTATCAACTCGCCGAAGCGGGCCTTGCGCTGCGGCCGGAATTGAAGGTGGTGTTGATGACAGGCTACGCGCAAGAGCCGATTCCGGAAAAAATCAAACGAGCAGGCGCGAGAGTGATCTACAAGCCGTTCGATTTCGATGTGTTGACCGCGCTCGCACAGGAGCTTCTGGCCGAACGGCATTGATGCCTGGAGCACCGGTTCCGTTCGACCATCCGGGGATAGATGGAGCCATCAAAAACACGGCGGCCGGGAGCGAGACACTCGCGGCAGCGCGCATCGCGATCGAACTTGGTCTGCAAACCTCATCGATCGGACAGATAGGCTTTCGATTCCGCCGCCACGATATCGACCAGGTTTCCCATCGCGAGGTTGGCGTCGATCAAATGCAATCCCCAGTCGGCCTGCACCTTGTCGCCAACCAGGACGTCGCCCCCAATTTCGCTCGTGCGCGGATTGTTCGCATCGCCGTGCACGGTGATCGCGAGGTAGGAGCCGTCGCTGGTCGACATACATTCCGCGGTCAACAGGCCAGGCACCGAGACGAACGGCGTGTCGATCGTTTTCCCTTTCACCCACGGCGCGCGCACCAGGGATATGCCGTCGAAAGTGCCATGCGTGGCCATATAGGCGTGAAGTTCGCCCGAACCGCCGGCAAGCGCGGCCGGATTGGCGCAAGCCGCGACCATCCCCGCGCCCGGCACTTTGCCGAAGCGCGTATTTGCCGGCGGGGGAACATTGGCGCGGAACGAGGCATAGGGAATCGCGCATTGCGTCTGGCTGCGCGATTGGCAGAGCGGGATGGATTTGAAATCGCCGCCGACCACGCCGCCTGCGGGCACGGCCAGCCGCGAGCCCATCAGAATCGCGGAAATCAGCCGATGCTGCACCGGTTTGCCGTCGATCTCATTCTTGATCAGCGCGATCAATACGCCCGATCCCTGGCTATGTCCGATGAGGACGACGCCGCGGCCGTGATTGTCGTGCGCGAGATAATAGTTCCACGCATCGAGGACATCGTTATACGCGAGCTCGCGATTGACCGGTATCGGCTTGCCGGCCATCATCGCGGCGAGCGCGATAAGCGTGACCTGGCGATAAAGCGGCGCGTATGTGCGGCACACCGTGCCAAAGCGCGCAAATTGCTGGACGGCGACCGCCTTCTCCTCCGGCCCCGCCGCCATGTCGGCATTGCCGGCCCGCTCCAAGGATACGGTGGGATAAACATAAAAGCAGTCGATATTTGCGTGAGAATTGCGCTCGAATGCTTCATGCGTCGTCGTCCCGTCGGCGGCGACGATCGTGGCGCTTTCGTCGGCGGAACAGGCGTCGTCGCTGCGTCCTGGCAGACAAAGCCAGTTCTTGGCATCGGCGTAATCGTTCCGGAGCTGCGTGCTTGTTGCCTGCGCCATCGCGCCGGAGACAAATCCCAGGCTGCCGCCGAGCACGAGCATTGCGAGACCGGCGCACAGGTTTCCATACGAATTCATGACATCCCCCCTCGGCTTTATCGCCAGAAATGATGCCGCGTCCGGCTTTCGCCGTCCACTGGTCCTACTGCCCCGTCTGCCTGCATTTGGCGCGTTCGGCCGCAGTCGCGGACCCGGCCTGGATGCGGTCGCTTTTCTCATAGTTGCCGTTTCTCAGCCGGTAGACGTCGAAATAGAGATTGGAAACGGGGTGCAACGGCGTTCCGCCCGCGGAATCGCAAACGGGGACCAGGATTTGTCCCTGGGACACTTGCACCTTTGCATCGAGATCGTCGGCGACGAATGTCATCCGATTCGTCCCGTCACCGGGCTCGACGAATTTCCGCGTCCTGGGATCGTACACCGTGATGTCGAACGAATAATCGGTATCCGGAACCACCCACATTGCCCAGCCGATGCGTCCGCTGCCGTCGAAATCGGCAATGGCCGCGTTCACGGTCTTTCCATCGAACAGGAAGGGTTCGATACTTTCACCCTGGGCTTTGCGTTTGTAGAGAAAATCCTTTCGGCCCGCTTCCAGCGATTTCCGATCGAGCACGACGGCGAGGGGAATGTCCGGCGGAGAATCCGGCGTCGTGCTCCACAGCGCCAATACGACCGCGCGCCCGGGCACCAGCCGCGTCGTTGTTTCGCAGACATCCGGCGCCGTGTTTGCGATTTTAAGTTTGTCGCGTAGCGGCCCGGCGCAGGGCGCGTCGCCATCCGCATGCGCTGCCAGAGGCGAGAGGCACCATGCGACGGCGATGAAGCCGGCGAGATTTCGAAGGGCGCGATGCGGGCTCATGCGGAAAGTCTAGCCCCAATCTTCAGGCGGCGCGAACGGCCGCCCTAATCGAGGATCTGCGTTTCCCAGCCATCATATTCGCCGCCGACTTCCTGCGCGAATGCGATCAGGCGGGCGGTGAGGTCGTCCATCAGGCGGGTGTTCGGCGCATCGACATGGAAGAACATCACGCCGAACTGGGCGCTGTGTTCGTCGGGTTCCATCTTGCGCCCGACCGTCATGCCGAGCGCAGTGCAACTCGCGATGAACGAAGCGCGCGCTTCGTCGCTGGGGAAATAGGCCCAATGATCGATTTCGCGCACGCGCGAAAGATCGTCGCCGTGATCGTGAAGGATGTCGGCGATCTTGCGATTCGATTCAGGCTTGCCAGGGCTGCTGTCCATTACCGGCTTCTGCTTCCAAATGTTTTCGGCCTGCCGGGACGCTTGCCGGTCCGCCGCTTGACGTAGCCGGTCGACGCACCGCGGTCGTCGCCAGCCGGGGTCTTTGTACCTGTTTCCCCCGCCGGTCGAGAAGTGGAATTCTTGCGCCGTCCACCGGAATCGCCACGAAGAGCCGCGTCCTGTGCTTCTTCGACCGCACTTTGGCGGGCGAACGGATCGTCGGCGATCGCAAGCTCGGTGATTGTTAACCGCTTAACCTCGTCGCGTAACCTTGCGGCCTCTTCGAATTC
>JBEKLK010000345.1:0-6838 GCA_050010235.1 Rhizomicrobium sp. | reverse complement strand
AGGGTGGAAATTCAATTGCGCACCCTCATCAAAATCTGTTGTGAATGCGGCGGCTGTTTCATCAATGAAGCATCTGCCGCGCGTCATCGCTGAAAACGATGCCGCTGCCGCCGGCTCGCTCGCTAACCTTCTGACACGTCAATACATTCGCACGCCGAATTTTCACAAGATTCGATATACGTTCCAACTTTATTTTCCGGATTCGATTTTCTTGCATTGCGCGGAAGAAATTGCGTCGCCATGTTGGACGTTTTCCTCGCGCAAAAGATCGCTCATGGAAAGGAACGACATCGCGACCGGCCGGCAGAACGGACAATCCGGCAATGCGCGCAGCGGAACATCGCTGCGGGCCGCCGCGCTTTCGCGCCGGCGCCGGCTCTCCTCGCGGCGGACAAAAAAAGCAGAATACAGGGGTAATAACAGGGAATTTAACAGGGCGATAACAGGGCTCGAAAGCCCTGTTCCGCTGAATCAAGTTGTTGATTTCGCTGGAAATTCCGCGATGACGATTTTTTTTGAAAAAATATCCGTCGCCCGCGGGCGCAAAACCCGCGGGCGGATGGGCGCCGTCTTACGCCGCGCGCTGTTTTCCGGGCATGGAAACCTTGCGCCCCAAATGCGCCGCGACGCGGGGCGCCGCAAACTCCGCGCCCACCATGAAGCGCATCAACGGGCCGAACATTTCCATCGCCGACAACCCGATCGCGTAGAGACCGGGAACCGACGTTTCGAAATTGTCCGAAACGAACGGCGAATGTCCCGCCAGTGCCATCTGCGAGCGCAAGGCGGGCGACAGGAACGGAACGCGTTCCAGATTCACCCGGTAGCCCGTTGCGGCAATGACGTGATCGAAGGCGCGCGTGGTCCGTTCGCCGGCGCGATCGGCAAGCGTCAGGAAGGCGCGGCCGTTTCTCGGCTGTGCGTCGACGGGGCTGCGACCGAGAAGCGTTGGAATTTGGCCTTCGACCTGTCCGCGCATGAACCAGCCGGCCGCAGGATGCATGTGGCTTTTGATCGCGCGTTCCTTCATCTGCTTCGGCATGCGGTAAAACAGGAGAGGCGCTTCCGCGCAGAAATAAGAGCGCCAGCCGCGGCCGATGGTCGAAGGCGGGTTCTGCAAGCGATAGAGCAGCTTTTCGCGGTCCGGGTCCGGCGTGCAATTGTACTGGATGTGCTCCGCGCGGCCGATGATGTGCGGCGAAGCCCCGCTTGCCCGAAGCTGATGGGCCAGATCGATGGCCGAGGACCCGGTGCCGATCACCGCGACGTCGCGGCCTTTGAACTGCGCGGTCTCGCGATGGTCGTAGCTGTGCGAGATGAGGTCTTTGGGAAGGGCCGCCAGGACTTCGGGGGTATGCGCGAACCACGTCACGCCGATGGCCAGCACGACATTGCGGGCTTCGAATGTCTCGCCGGTGTCGAGCGTGAGGGCAAAGCCGTCGCCTTTCCGTTCGAGAGCCGTGACCTGCACATCTTCCACTCCGGGCACGAAGCGGCGGCGGAACGCATCGCCATAGGCCAGGAAATTGTCGAGAGTGATGGGGAGGCCCTGATCGGCATAGGCAATGCCGCGGCGTCCCGACCAGGCCTTCATCGTGAAGTCGGATGTGGGTGCGGAGAGATTGGAGGCGAAGCCTTCGGACTTCAGCGTCATGTTCCGGGGCATGTGCGAGGCCCAGGTGCCCAGCGGCTTGCCGAAGATGCGGTAATCGATGCCGCGCATGCCCAGATGGGCCGCGACGGACAAACCGTAAGGACCCGCACCGATAATCGCCACATCGCAGGACTGTTTCATACTCGACCCCTGAAGTTTCAATTTGAACCAAATGTCCCAGGATGGTGCGCCGTTCACCGCACCCGAGGGAGCGTAACGCGGAAAGTTTCAATATTTGTGCCGGTATGGTTCGTGCAGCAGGCCCATCGAAGTCGACAAGAGCCTGCACATGGCGCGCAAGATTCTGCTTTACGCCACGCTGAAATGGCCCTCGGCCGCGCGCTATGCCGGCGGGTTCGTGGCGGCCGGTTGCGCCGTTCATGCGCTTTCGCCGGACGGCGCGCCCGTGCAGTCCAGCCGCTATATCGCCGGCAGCCATCTCTACAATCCCCTGGCGCCGCTCAGGTCCCTGCGCAAGGCGATTGCCAGGACCTCGCCGGATTTGATCGTGCCTTGCGATGACCGCGCGGTGCGCCATTTACTGCGCCTTTACCAATCCGAAAAGACACCCAACTCGGCGATCGCGGCTCTGGTCGCCCGTTCGCTGGGGACGCCGGAAAACTACGAGCGCGTGCTGTCGCGCAGTACGTCGCTTGCCGAGTTGAAGGGGATGGGCGTGCGCGTGCCGGACACATTCCCGGTGACGAGCGAGGCGCAGCTCGACGAATGTCTCGCGCTGACCGGACTGCCGGCCGTATTGAAAGCCGACGACAGCTGGGGCGGAGACGGCGTTGTGATCGCCAGAACCCGCGAAGAGGCTCGCGCCGCCTATTGCAAGCTTGCCAATCCGCCGTCGCGGCTGCGCAGCGTGGCCCGCGCCGCGCGCCGTCGCGATGCCCACTTCCTGCTCGCCGCCCTCAAACCGTCGGCGACTGCTGTCTGCGTGCAGCGCTTCGTGGAAGGTCAACCCGCGGCCAGCGCTTTCGCCGCGCATCGGGGCGAAATCCTGGGCTCCCTCTATTACGATGTTCTGGTCACGCATGGCACTATTGGGCCGCCCAGCGTCATTCGCCGCGTCGATTGCCCCGAGATGGCGGCCGCCACGCGCGCCGCCGCCAAGTGCTTCGGCCTCTCGGGCGTTCACGGACTGGACTTCATCCGCGATTCAACGGGCGCCGTGCACCTGATCGAAATCAACCCGCGCGCCACGCAGGGCGGCACATTGCCCTTCGGCGCTGGCCGCGACCTTCCTGCGGCGCTCGCATCGATCCTGTCGCCGGACCCGGTCGGGATGCGCCGCCCGATCGACAAGGAGATCGTCGTGTTCTTCCCGCGCGAGTGGCAGCGCAACCCGGCGAGCCCCTACCTGAAATCGGGTCATCACGATGTTCCGTGGGACGATCCCGCGATCATGGACGCCGCCCTTTTGGCGTGACGGCCTGGAGCACAGCCGGCCGCAGACGGGCGCGTTCCGGGCAAAGCTCTGAATTGACGGTTGATTGGAAGGATCGCGTTAACCTTTCCTCAGCCGGCGCCAAGGTAAACCTGTTGAATTGTGCTCAAAGGCGGTTCCCGCCCGAGGCGGAGGCAGCTTCGTGTCCACGGATTATCGAGGAGCTCATCGATCGGCGGCCGCCAATTCCGGCGATGCCGCCTCCCGTGGCACACCCGAGCCGTTCGGTTACGAAGACCTGACGCGTGTGGTCCGAACGCGGGGACGCCTCATCCGCAACGTGGCGCTGGGCGTTTTCGCACTCACCCTGCTAGTGCTCGTGGTGATCCCCTCGCACTATTCGTCGTCGGCGCAGGTCATGCTGGAGCCGCGCAAGAACACCGTCACCGACCTCTCGGCCGTTCTCTCGGATTTGCCGACCGATTCGGCTTCCGTGCAGAACCAGATTCAGGTGCTCACGTCCCGCGATCTGGCCGCACAGGTGGTCGACAAGCTGAACCTGATGCAGGACCCGGAATTCAACGCCCCGCCGGCGGCGATTTCCCTCAACCCGATCCATTGGCTGTTCCCCGACAACGAGACGGAAGCCGATGCCGAAGTGCGGCAATTCAATATCACGGTCGACAACTTCCTGAAGAAGCTGACGGTCGAGGCGGTGGATCACCAATGCGCTCGTCGACGCCTATGTCGAGCAGCAGCTCAATGCCAAATTCGACGCCACGCACAAAACGACCGAATGGCTCCTGCAGCGCATCCGGCTTCTGGCGCAGCAGGTGCAGGTCGACGAAGCCGCCGTCCAGCGTTACAAGGCCGAGAACAATCTCAACGATACCGCGGACGGCGCTCCCCTCATCGATCAGCAGATGACCGGGATCAACACGCAGCTGATTCAGGCGCGGGCCGATCTGGCGGCCAAGATCGCAAACTACGACCGCATCCAGTCGCTCATGCAATCGGGGCATGCCGCCGATGTTTCGCAGATCGTGGCATCACCCCTGATCGTGCAGTTGCGCGAGCAGCAGGCGGAAGCGATTCAGTCCGAAGCCCAGCTCGAGACGCGATATGGCGCGCGCAATCCGAAATTGATCGCGGCGCAATCCCAGAAGCGCGATCTGGATGCCAAGATCGCCGAGGAAGTGGACCGTCTGGCCGGCTCCGTCGCGAACGACGTGGCGGTTGCGCGTGCGCAGGTCGTGTCGCTGGAGGGCAGTCTTCGGAAATCCGAAGCCGAGTCCACGGACCAGAACCTTGCGCGCGTCAAGCTCAAGGCGCTCGAAGCCAATGCGGTGTCCACGCGCAGCATGTATGAGGCGTTCGTGACGCGTTTGCGCGAGGCACAGGACCAGGACGCGATCCAGGTCCCCGATGTGCACGTGATTTCGCACGCCCCGGTTCCTTCGCTTCCGAGTTCTCCGCCGCGGCTTCTCATTTCACTCGCGGCAATTCCCCTGAGCCTGATGCTGGGCCTGCTGGCGGCGTTGTTGGCCGAGCGGATGGGCATGCCCATCGCAGGCGCGCAGCGGCGGCCGAAATTCGATCCGTTGCGCGGTGTGGCAGTTGTGGCCGAATTGCCCAATGCACTCGCCGCGCGGGCCGCCGATCGCGTTGTCGATCAGCCGATGGGTTATTACGGCCAACAGATGCGTACGCTCGCGCAGCGCATTGCGCTTTCCGGATCCGGTTATCCGCCCAAAGTGATTGCGATCACTTCGGCCGAACCGCAGGAAGGAAAGTCGACGGTGGCGCTGGCGCTGGCCCGCGCGGCCGCGCAACTCGGACAGCGCGTGGTGATCATCGACGGCAATCTTCAGGCGCCCGCAATCGCCGGGCTGGCGGGGCTCGGCGCGCCGCAAACCGGTTTGCTGGAAGCACTGCGCGGCGCAGTGCCGCTGAGCCGGGCGCTCGCCAACGATGCGCGCTCCGGCGCTTTCATCCTTTCGCCCGCGCAACGCTTTTCGGACCCGCGCCGCGTCTGGGCCTCGTCCGAAATGGCGCGGCTGCTCGCACATCTTCGGCAAAACTGCGATCTGGTCCTCGTGGATTCGGGGCCGCTGTCGTCGACATCGTCGCCCGCGATCCTCGGTCTTGCCGATGCGGTCCTGGTGGTCGCGCGCTGGAACGGCGCGCCGCGGCCGGCGCTTGGATATGCGCTTGAAACCCTGGCCGGCCAGAATCGCGCCGCCGGCGTCGTGCTGACGAGCTGATCCGCGCCTTTTCCTGCCATTTCACCCTGGAAAGTGTGGGCGCCCCGGTGCAGGTGGGGTTCGCTGCCCGATAGTTGATCCGCGGCCGCGCATTTGTCGTAACATTCGCCAGGAGCAGCGCGTATTACGGTTGAACCGGGCGCAGTTCCGGCTTCAGGAGCAGGATCATGAGACGACATATTAGGGTGGCGGATGGGCGGCTGAACCCGGCGCGGCGGCAATTGCTGCTTTCCGCGGGTTCGCTTGCGGTGCTGGGCGCATTGGCCGCCTTGCCCCGCGCGGCGAAGGCCGCGACCGGACCGCAGATGGTCACCATCGAGAATTTTGCGCCGTCAGGCAAAAGCCTGGGTCGTGCGAGTGTGCCAAAGGTCCTCAAGAGCGAGGCCGATTGGAAGAAATTGCTTCCAGCGGAATCCTTTGAAGTGACGCGGCACGCCGATACCGAGCAGCCCTTCACCGGCGCCTATTGGAATTTGCATACCGACGGTCTGTTCCGCTGCATCTGCTGCGATACGGCACTGTATGACTCGCGGACAAAGTTCGAGTCCGGCACCGGCTGGCCGAGCTTCTGGCAACCAATCTCGCGCGACAACGTCGTGCAGCTGAGCGACGACACTTTCGGCATGAGCCGGACGGCTATTTCGTGTAAGCGTTGCGATGCCCATCTGGGTCACGTGTTCGACGATGGCCCCAAGCCGACCGGCTTGCGCTACTGCATGAATTCGGCGGCGCTCAAATTCGCAAAACGGGCCTGATCCTTCGGGCTCGTGTGAACGTCAAATCAAAGGAGTGATCGATGTCGATCGTTCGGAAATCCAGTCTCTCGCGTGGACTCATGCTGGCGGCCTGCGCCGTGCTCCCGATGCTGTCTGCCGCGTGCGCGCGTGCCGACGAGTCGCCCCGCGCATTGCCTGCGCCCGTGTTGGACAATCCTCGGACCGGCACGACGGAAACGGCCGTGCTTTCGGGCGGCTGCTTCTGGGGCATGCAAGGCGTGTTCGAGCACGTCAAAGGCGTACGCCAGGTGCTGGCGGGTTACTCCGGCGGCCAGAAGAACACGGCCGAATACGAGCAGGTGAGCACGGGCGACACGGGCCATGCGGAATCCGTTGAGATCACCTTCGATCCGAAGCAGGTCAGCTATGGGCAGATCCTGCGCGTCTACTTTTCCGTGGCGAGCGATCCCACGGAATTGAACCGGCAGGGCCCCGACTCCGGCACGCAATACCGTTCCGACATCTTCGCGGCGAACGACGCACAAAAGCGCATTGCCGACGCCTATATCGCCCAACTCGGCAAGGCGCATGTCTTGGGCAGTCCGATCGTGACGCGCGTGGATCGGCTGACCGCGTTCTATCCGGCCGAGGCCTATCATCAGGATTATCTGATCCATAATCCCGACAGTCTCTATATCGTGATCAACGATCAGCCGAAGATCTCGAACCTGAAGCGTATCTATCCCGATTTGTATAGCGACAAGCCGGTCATGGTCGCGTCGCTGCACAGCTGAGTTGCGTCGCGGGGATC
>JBEKLK010000344.1:0-3896 GCA_050010235.1 Rhizomicrobium sp. | reverse complement strand
GGCGGGGTTCCTGGTCGCGTCGGGCGCGAGGCTTCCACTCCTGGCGGGGAGCCCGCCGCTTGAACGCGTCGAACACCTTCTGGTCGAACTCGCGCCGGTAATAGTCCCTGATCGTGGTATCCGCGATCTGGGCCACGATTTCGCCCAGAGATCGCTCCAGACCCGCCCGCCTTTCGGGGGTCGAAAAATCCTTGCCCTCGGTCTCGACCCGCCAGAGCACCTGGGCGAGCGGAAGCGCATCATCCAGCACCTTCTTCATCGCGCCCGGACCTTGCGAGCGAATAAAGCTGTCCGGATCCTCCGCGGGGGGAAGGAATGCAAACCGCAGCGACTGGCCGGGCTTCAATTGGGCAAGTGCCAGCCGCGCCCCGCGCTGCGCCGCGCGCAGACCCGCGTCATCGCCGTCGAAAGACAGGATCGGCTCCGGCGCCACCCGCCACAGGAGTTCCAGTTGATCCTCCGTGAGCGCCGTCCCAAGCGGCGCAACCGCGCTTTCGAAGCCGGCACGCACCAGCGCGATCACATCCATATAGCCTTCGGCGACCACGATCGTTCCCGATTTGAGCGCAGCGGCCCGCGCCGTGGCGAAATTGTAGAGAAGCTGTCCTTTCGAGAAGAGCGTCGTCTCGCCGGTGTTGATGTATTTGGGCTTGGCGTCGGCTTCGAGCGCGCGCGCGCCGAACGCGATCACGCGGCCGCGGCCGTCCGAGATCGGGAACATCAGCCGGTTGTAGAAAAAATCGCGGGGGCTGCGCCCATCGTCGGCGGGACGCACGAGGCCGGCAGCCACCATATCGTCCAGCGAGATGTTCTTCGCTTTCAGATGGCCGAGCAGCGCCGTGTTCGAATCGGGCGAATAGCCCAGCCGGAACTGCTTGATCGTCGCGTCATCGATCCCGCGTGAAACGAGATATTCGCGCGCCGCCGTGCCGCCCCGCATGCGCAATTGCTCCTCGAAGAACGCGCAGGCCGTCTCCACGATTTCGTAAAGCGATTTCTTCTTCTCTTCGCGCGCTTCGTCTTCCGGGGTCCATTGGGGCAGTTCGACGCCGGCCTCGCCGGCCAGCTTCTGGATCGCTTCCGGAAAGGTCAGCCCTTCGGTTTCCATGATCCATTTGAATGCATCGCCGCCCACGCCGCAGCCGAAGCATTTGTAGGTGCGCCGCTCGTTCTCGACCTTGAAGGAGGGCGATTTTTCCTTGTGGAACGGGCAGCAGCCCCAGAACACGCGGCCTTTGCGGACAAGCTTGACGCGCCGGCCCACGAGCTGGACGAGATCCGTCCGCCGCAGCACTTCCTCAAGCAGGCCCGGTCCGTAGCGCATGAGCCCAATGTAGGCATTCCGCGCCCCGGCGTCTCAGCTTTTGCGAGATTCAGCTGTGGGTTTCGCGCGGCGCGGGCTTATTTCGGCGCGCTGAGGAGACCCTTCACGGTCCCACTCGCGGCCGCGAAATCCATCTGGCCCGCATGGCGTTCCTTGAGGAGCGCCATCACCTTGCCCATGTCCTTCATCGAGGCGGCACCCGTCTCGGCGATGGCGGCTTTGGCGGCAGCCAGCGCTTCCTCGGCGCTCATCTGCTTGGGCATGAAGCCCTTGATGATCTCGACTTCCTCGCGCTCATGGGTCGCAAGTTCCGGCCGGCCGCCGCTGTCATAGACCGCGGCCGATTCCTCGCGCTGCTTGATCATCTTGGCGAGCAGGGTCAGGATTTCATCGTCGGCGATGCCGACGCGGCTCTCCTCCGTGCGATTGGCGATGTCGCGGTCCTTGAGCGCAGACAGCACGAGACGCAGGGTCGAGACGCGGCGCACGTCCTTCGCCTTCATTGCTTCCTTGAGCTGATCGCTGAATTGCTCGCGCAAACCCATGTCGCACTCCACTTTTCTGATTCGAGTGTAGCCGAAGATACAGGTGCGTGCGCTGTTATTGGAGCGCGGGCATCTTGCCCGAAAGGACCGGTCAAACTGCTCAAATGCGGGCAAGATGCCCGCGCTCCGATTCGCAATTTTGCCGCGCTTGACCCTCGGCCCCCACGTCCCTATTTTCCGCCGAATCCGAGGCCTTCCCGATGAGCGAAATCGAGTCCCCTGCCTCCGCCGCACCGGCGGGGGCGCTTTTGCGCGCGACCGCCAAGCTCGTGCTCGCGGATGGAACCGTGTTCGACGGCCGGGGCTTCGGCGCCGCCACGCAAGCCGTGGGCGAAGTGTGCTTCAACACGGCCATGACGGGCTACCAGGAGATTCTCACCGATCCGTCCTATGCAGGACAGATCGTTGCGTTCACTTTCCCTCATATCGGCATCGTGGGCACCAATCTCGAAGATATCGAGGCGCTGAATCCGGCCGTGCGCGCGATGGTCGTGCGGGCGGATGCGGAAGACCCCTCGAATTACCGCGCTCTTGCCGCTCTCGACCGCTGGCTCGCCTTGAACAACATCCCCGGTATCGCGGGCATCGACACCCGCGCGCTGACCGCGCGTATCCGCGAGAAAGGCATGCCTCACGGCATCGTCGCGCATGCGCCGGACGGCAAGTTCGATGTCGCAGCGCTGACGGCGGCCGCGCGCGCGTTTCCCGGCCTCGAAGGTCTCGATCTCGCGAAAGATGTGAGTTGCCGGCAATCCTATACCTGGCGCGAAACACCTTGGGCCTGGAACGAAGGCTATGGCGATCAGCAGAATCCCACGTGGCGCGCGGTCGTGCTCGACTACGGCGTCAAGCGCAACATCCTGCGCCAGCTTGCGGGCCACGGCGCGGAAATCGTCGTATTGCCGGCCGATGCGAGCTTCGCGGATGTGATGCGCCACGAGCCGGACGGCGTGCTGCTCTCCAATGGTCCCGGCGATCCGGCGGCCACGGGCGAATACGCCATCCCCACCATCAAGGCGCTGGTCGAATCGGGCATGCCGGTATTCGGAATCTGCCTCGGCCATCAGATGCTGGCGCTCGCGCTGGGCGCCAAGACGCGCAAGATGGCGCATGGCCATCACGGCGCGAACCATCCGGTGAAGGATCTCACCACGGGGAAAGTCGAAATCGTATCGATGAATCACGGCTTCACGGTCGATCGCGAAACCTTGCCCAAGGGCGTCAGCGAGACCCATGTGTCGTTGTTCGACGGCACCAATTGCGGCATCGCCGTCGAAGGCATGCCGGTGTTTTCGGTGCAGTACCATCCCGAGGCATCGCCCGGACCGATGGACAGCCACTATCTGTTCGACCGCTTCGTCGACGCCGTGAAGGCGCGCGCGGAGACGTGACGCGCACGCTCACCGCAAATGTTTGCGCACGACCAGTTTCAATCCCGACCACACATCCGACACCGCGCAGACTTTCACATCCACCAGATCGGTCTTGAGCGCGCGGTTGCGGATGACGTCTTCGGTCACGTCGGTCGGTATCTTCGCGGCCTTCTTGTACCACGATACCCACAGCGCGCCGTCGATCGTCATCGCGGCGCGCGCTTTCGGCAGGTCGCGTTCGAACTCGGCCGAAGAGGTCACGAACAGATGCACGATATCCGCGCCGGCCTTGTTCGGCTTGACGGAGATCGCCACATCGTCGGGCAGGGGCGCGAGCAACGCGCGATAATCCTTGGGGGCATTGATCGCCAGCAATGTCGTGCCCGGTTTGATACCGAGTTTCTTTGCGAGCGGCGTTCCCGAATAGCCGGCCATGATTATGGCTTGAGCCGCCAGGCGGGATAGCGGCGGTTCTCCCCCGCGAAGTAGAAACAGAGCCGCACGCCTGCGGGATCGCTGAGCCACGCCTCACGCCAGCCCCAGGACCGATCGACGGGATCGCTGTCGAACATGATGCCCTTCTCCTTCAACGCCGCAACCTTCGCATCGAGATTCTCGCACTCGAAATAAATCTGCGGCCCATTCGCGGCGCCT
>JBEKLK010000343.1:0-3900 GCA_050010235.1 Rhizomicrobium sp. | reverse complement strand
GTTCCTGAATGCCAATTTGCGGAAATGAATGGACTCGTCGGATCCCACAACGAGCGATGAAAGTCCACAATATCCGCTTTCACGCTTCGGCATATAGTGTTTTGTCTGTCGGGAATGGTTTGAGGAACATGTCGCACCCACTCCCGATTCGCAGAAATCCAAAATAAGTCTCCACCACTCGAGCGAGGCCATTTTGAACATCCTTCTCATCGGTTCCGGCGGACGGGAGCATGCGCTGGCCTGGGCGTTGTCGGCGAGTTCGATCGTCTCGAAGCTCTATTGCGCGCCGGGCAATGCGGGCATCGCGGAAGTGGCGGAGTGCGTCCCCATCCCCGTCACCGACCTGGACGGCCTCGTCGCATTCGCGAAAGAGAAGCGAATTGATTTCGCCGTGATCGGGCCCGAAGGGCCGCTCGTCGCAAGCCTCTGGGATCGTTTCGAGGCGTCGGGCATCAAGGCGTTCGGGCCCAGCGGAAAAGCCGCCCAACTCGAAGGCTCCAAGGGCTTCGTCAAAAGCCTGTGCTCGGCCCATGACATCCCGACCGCGGCCTATAAGCGCTTCAAGGAACCGGCGCCGGCGAAACTCTATATCGAGACGCTCGGGCTTCCCGTCGTCATCAAGGCGGACGGGCTCGCAGCCGGCAAAGGCGTGATCATCGCGGAAACGCGGGCCGAGGCCGCGCGCGCAATCGACGACATGTTCGACGGCTCGTTCGGCGCGGCGGGCCAGGAGATCGTCGTCGAGGAATTTCTCGAAGGCGAAGAGGCGAGCTTCTTCGTGCTGAGCGACGGCGAGCACGTTCTGCCGCTTGTGGGCGCGCAGGACCACAAGCGCGCATTCGACGGCGACAAAGGCCCAAACACGGGCGGCATGGGCGCTTATTCGCCAGCGCCCGTGCTCACGCAAGCGGTCATCGATCAAACAATGACGCGTATCGTGAAGCCCACCATCGCTGCGATGGCGGCACGCGGCATGCCCTATATGGGCGTGCTCTTTGCCGGGCTGATGATCGGGAAGGATGGACCCAAGCTCATCGAATACAATTGCCGCTTCGGCGATCCCGAGACCCAGGTGATGATGATGCGGCTCAAATCCGATCTCGCACCCGCGCTGATCGCCTGCCGCGATGGCGTGCTCGGCGCCATCGATCTGCGCTGGCACGACGATGTGGCGCTGACGGTGGTGATGGCCGCCAACGGCTATCCGGGAGACTATCAAAAGGGCTCGGTCATCGAGGGCGTGGATGCAGCGGCGAAACTGCCGGGTGTGCAGATATTTCACGCCGCCACCGCGCGGGAAGCCGGCAAGCTGGTCGCCACGGGCGGGCGGGTGCTCAATGTCACCGCGCTGGGCAAAACCGTCGGCGAGGCCCGCGCCCGCGCCTATGAGGCCGTCGATCTGATCCGCTGGCCGGGCGGATTCTGCCGCCGCGACATCGGCTGGCGGGCGGTGGCGAGAGAAAAGGCCGGCTAATCGCGCCTTGTGCCGCGTGCGCGCGTGTCCAAGAATGTGCCTGGCGAGCCATCTTCCACCCGCCCTTTGAGGGCGGGTCGAAGGTGGATTAGCGCGCCAGCGCGAAGACAGCTTCGGGGCGGGGTCATGTCGACAAAGCACCCCGCCCCGAAATTTTCTTTTCGCTGCCGCTCAAAGATAATTTCGACCCGCCCTCAAGGGGCGGGTGGACAACCGGCGCAAGCCGCAACACATCGTAATTCCAGGGAGCGGGCTTATGACGGATTCGGCTGCCGACGAGCGCCAGGAAAAATTCTCCGGCACCAAGGAGGTCTCCGAGGCCTATCGCTTCGACGTGAAGAAGCTTGAGGATTATCTCGCCACGCGCATCGAAGGCTTCCAGACGCCGCTCACCGTGCAGCAGTTCAAGGGCGGTCAATCCAATCCCACCTACCAGCTGATCACGCCGAACCGGAAATATGTCCTGCGCCGCAAGCCGCCGGGCAAGCTGTTGCCGTCGGCCCACGCGGTCGACCGCGAATACCGCATTATTGCGGCGCTCTATCCGACGGGGTTTCCCGTCGCCAAGCCCTATGTGCTGTGCGAGGACGATTCCATCATCGGCACGATGTTCTATGTGATGGATTGCGTGGAAGGCCGCATCTATTGGGGCCCGATGCTGCCTGACCAGACGCCGAAACAGCGCACCGAGATTTACGCCGCGATGAACGAAACGCTCGCGCGGCTTCACATGCTCGATTACGAGAAGCTCGGCCTCGCCGATTTCGGCAAGCCCGGCAATTACATCGGCCGGCAGATCGCGCGCTGGACCAAGCAATATCTCGCCTCCGTCACCGAAAAGATCGACGAGATGGACAAGCTGATGGATTGGCTGCCGAAGCACCTGCCGCCCGAGGAACGCTCGTCCATCGTCCATGGCGATTACCGCCTGGACAACATGATCCTGCACCCGACGGAGCCGAAGGTGATCGCCGTGCTCGATTGGGAGTTGTGCACGATCGGCGATCCCATGGCGGATTTCACCTATCACCTGATGCAATGGGTGATGCCGCAGGGTGGCAGCACGGGCGGAACGGCGACCTTGATGGGCGCCGATCTCAAAGCGCTCGGTATTCCCGAGATGGACGAATATGTGGCGATGTATTGCCGCAACGCCGGCCTCAAGACGGTGCCGAACATGGATTACTACGCGGCGTATAATTTTTTCCGGCTCGCAGGCATTCTGCAGGGCATCGTGGGACGCGTGCGCGACGGCACGGCCGCGAACCAGAACGCCGCGCAGAATGCGGATGCGGTGCGACCGCTTGCGCAACGCGCATGGTATTTTGCCAAGCGCGCCGGTGCGGAGGGGTAGTGCCGCTCAACTCCACCCGCCCCTTGAGGCCCGGCTACGCTAAGGCTTCGCCGGACTGAACGCCTTATCCGCCGAAGCTTTAGCGAAGGCGGATGAGGGCGGGTCGAAATTGTCTTTGAGCGCCAGCGAAAAGAGAATTTCGGGGCGGGGTGCTTTGTCAGCAATTACCTCGCCCCGAAAAATTCTTCGAATTTTTCGACCCGCCCTCAAGGGGCGGGTGGAATAAGCCTACTCCGCCGCAATCTTCCGCGGCGGCAGGTTCATGTATTTGCCGTATTCGAGACGGGCGATGGTGCGGTTGTGCACTTCGTCCGGGCCGTCGGCCAGCCGCAACGTGCGCTGGCTGGCATACATGCGCGCGAGGCCGGAATCGGTGGTGACACCCGCCCCGCCCCAGGCCTGGATCGCATCGTCGATGATCTGCAGCGCCATGCGGGGTGCTGCGACCTTGATCATGGCGATTTCCGTGCGCGCGACCTTGTTGCCGACCTTGTCCATCATGTCGGCGGCCTTCAAGCAGAGCAGACGGCACATCTCGATATTGGTGCGCGCCTCGGCCACGCGCTGTTCCCACACCGAATGCTCGGAGATCTTCTTGCCGAACGCTTCGCGCGACAGAAGCCGCTTCGCCATCAGCTCCAGCGCCCGTTCGGCGACGCCGATGGTGCGCATGCAATGATGGATGCGGCCAGGGCCCAGGCGGCCTTGCGCGATCTCGAAGCCGCGGCCTTCGCCGAGGATCATGTTGTCGACCGGCACCTTGACGTTTTCGAACAGCACTTCGCCATGGCCGTGCGGCGCGTCGTCATAGCCGAACACGGGCAGCATGCGGATGATCTTGACGCCGGGGCTGTCCATCGGCACGAGGATTTGCGACTGCTGGCGATATTTGTCCGTGTCGGGATCCGTCTTGCCCATCACGATCATGATCTTGCAGCGCGGATCGCCCACGCCCGACGACCACCATTTGCGGCCGTTGATGATGTAATGGTCGCCCTTGCGCTCGATGCGCGTGGAAATGTTGGTGGCGTCCGACGACGCGACGGCAGGCTCCGTCATGATATAGGCGGAG
>JBEKLK010000342.1:0-3904 GCA_050010235.1 Rhizomicrobium sp. | reverse complement strand
AGAAGATCCGTTCTGGCGCGGCTTTCAGGTGATTTGAGTCACCGCCAAAGGAGATATCTTGGACGAACTCGATATCCGGGGACGGTGGTTTGTCGACGCGCAAGGGCGGCGCGTGATCCTGCGCGGGGTCAATCTCGGCGGCGACTGCAAGGTGCCCTATCCCGGCGGCGGCACGAACACGCCGTCGGACTTTCGCGATCACCGCGAAGTCTCGTTCGTCGGACGGCCCTTCCCGCTTACCGAAGCACGCGAACATTTCGGGCGGCTGAAGCATTGGGGCTTCAATTGCCTGAGGCTGCTCACGACCTGGGAAGCGGTGGAGCATGCGGGCCCCGGAATTCTCGACGAGGCGTATCTCGATTATTTCGCGGAAATCTCGCGACTGGCCGGCGAGTTCGGCCTCTACGTCTTCGTCGACTTCCACCAGGACGTCTGGAGCCGCATGTCGGGAGGAGACGGCGCACCGGGCTGGACCTTCGAGGCGGTGGGCCTCGACTTCGCCAAATTCCATGCGGCCGATGCCACGCATGTGATGCAATACAAATACGATTACGCGCGCGGCGGCCGGCAGGAAGACCGCTATCCGCAGATGACCTGGGCCACGAACTCGCATTTGCCCGCGACCGCCATCATGTGGACCTTGTTCTTTGCGGGCCGCGACATGGCGCCGGGGCTCACCATCGACGGGCTGAATGTGCAGGATTATCTGCAGGCGCATTATGCGGGTGCGATGCGCGCGATCGCCGAGCGCGTGAAGAACCAGACGCATGTGCTGGGCTTCGACACCTTGAACGAGCCGGGCGCGGGCTATATCGGGCAGAAACTGACGTACCGCCACGTTGCGCCGTCGCCGGAGAATCCCGAACGGCCGCGAGCCGGTGCGGCGATGAGTCCGCTCGATGGGCTGCTGATTGCGCGCGGCGTTCCCCGCACGGTGCCGTTTCTCGCCTGGGACGCCGAGACACGCAGTATGCGGCAGACGAAGGAGGTCACGCTCAATCCCAACGGCATTTCAATCTGGCGAAGCGGCGTGGCATGCCCGTTCGAACAGGCCGGCGCCTATGATTCCGCACGCCGAAACCCACCCAACGAGACCTTCTTCACCCATCGCGGAGATCGCGAACTCCAGCTTGAGCGCGACTATATGCGGCCGTTCTTCGCGCATGTGACGGACACCGTGCGCAGCGTGAAGCCGAACTGGCTGATCTTTGCGGAAGTCGAGCCGCATCGCGTGTTCTTGGGACACGGATTCCCGCCCGGCATGCCGCCGCGTACGGTCAATGCGAGCCATTGGTATGATCTCGCAACCCTCGGCTCCAAGCGGTTCAACCCGCGCGAATTGCGCGATGCGCCTGATGCGAGCGCGGCGGAAACCGCAGTCGCCGATCGCTTCGCGAGCCAGCTTGCCAATATCGCCAGCGCCGCTGATGTGCTGGGGCCCGAGGGAGCGCCGACCCTGATCGGCGAATTCGGCATCCCATTCGATCTCGACGAAGGCGCTGCTTATGCCGCATGGGCCGCAGGCGACCGGTCGTCTGCACCCTGGTCAAAGCACGTACTCGCGCAGAGCCTGATGTATGACGCGATGGATCGGCTGTTCCTGTCTTCGACCCAGTGGAACTACACCGCATCCAATCGCAACGATCCCATCGCGGGCGACAACTGGAATCAGGAAGACCTCTCGATCTTCTCGCGCGACCAGAGCACGGGCGATAACGACGCGAATTCCGGCGGACGCGCCATCGAAGGATTCTCGCGTCCCTTTGCACGCCGCATTCAGGGCGTACCCAAGGAGATGCACTTCGACCGCGCGCGGAGAATTTTCCGGCTGGTATTCGACGCCGATCCGTCCACCGCGGGACCTACGGAAATATACATTCCAAGCGCGCATTTTCCCCACGGCGTCCGCGTTGAAGCGCCTGGATGCCGCATCGTTTCGCAGGCGAACGGATTATTGCAATTGGCTGCCGAAGGCGCGGGCGAACGCATCGTGACCTTGAGCGCCGCGGGATGAGCTCGTCCGAAGCCTCGGAAATCGGGCGACGCCTGGAAGCTCTCCCGGTCACACGCGCGACATGGATGCGCGTCGCACTCCTCTCGCTGGGCGGCTTCTTCGAATTCTACGACATGTTCCTGTCCGGCTATTTGGCGCCCGGTTTGGTCCGCAGCCACATCCTCACGCCTTCGACACCGGGGTTGTTCGGAACCAGCGGGATCGCGGGCTTTGTCGCGGCGTTGTTCGCGGGGCTTTTTCTCGGCACCGCCCTGTTCGGGTTTGTCGCCGACCGCTTCGGCCGGCGCACGATCTTCACCACTTCGCTCCTCTGGTATGTCGCGGCGTCAGCGATCATGGCATTCCAGCGCGATGCCTTCGGGCTCGATCTCTGGCGCTTCATCGCCGGCGTCGGCATCGGCGTCGAACTGGTGACGATCGATACCTACATCGCGGAACTGGTGCCGAGCGCCATTCGCGGACGCGCCTTCGCCGTCAATCAGGTGCTGCAGTTCACCGCGATTCCGATTGTCGCGTTTCTCGCCTGGGCGCTCGTGCCTCATGCCCCCTTCGGTTTCGACGGCTGGCGCTGGGTGGTGCTGATCGGATCGGCCGGCGCGGCCGTGGTGTGGTGGATCAGGTTGCGCGTTCCCGAAAGTCCGCGATGGCTCGCGCAACGTGGACGCATGAAAGAAGCGGAAATCATCCTGGCGCGCTTCGAAGCGGAGGCAGGCGCTGTCGCGAAGCCGGCGGCCGGCGAACCGCTCGAAGCCGGTATGGCGAAAGGCACCTTTCTCGAAATCTGGAGTACGCCTTACCGCAGCCGCACCTTGATGCTGATTGCGTTCAATCTGTTCCAGACCGTCGGCTATTACGGCTTCGCCAATTGGGTACCGACGTTGCTGATCCATCAGGGTATCGCCGTCACGACGAGCCTCGGCTACACCTTCGCCATTGCGATTGCCGCGCCTTTCGGGCCGCTTCTGGCCCTGCCGTTCACGGACAGGTTCGAACGCAAATGGCTGATCGTGGGGGGCGCGTTCTGTGTGGGGATATTCGGCCTCGCATTCGCCCAGATGCGTTCGGCCGTTCCGCTCATCGCTTGCGGCGCGGCGCTCACGCTCGCCAACAACGTGATGTCGTTCTCGTTCCACGCCTATCAGGCCGAGCTCTATCCCACGCGCATCCGCGCGCTCGCCGTCGGCTTCGTCTATTCCTGGAGCCGGCTTTCCGCCGTATTCAGTGCGTTCGTCATCGCGTTTTTTCTCGACCGCTTCGGAGTGGGCGGCGTGTTCTCGCTGATCGCGGCGTGCATGCTGGTGGTGATGCTTTCGATCGGCCTGTTCGGACCGCCCACGAACCGGCGTGCGCTGGAGACGATTTCAAAATAGATTTTCCCCTCTCTCCCATCGGGGGAGAGGGCAGGGTGAGGGGACGGCGACGCTCGAGCGATCTTGAAAGGCCCCCTCACCGCTCGCTGTCGCTCACTGCCTCTCCCCCTACAGGGTAGAGGCGAAATTCTTCAGTACACGCCGAACCGGCGCAACACGTTCTTCGTGATCTTGGTGATGAACGGATCATTGGCTTTGAGCGCATGCGCCCACTCGGTCGTGGCGCCGTTGAAGACTTCTCCCCGACCGCGCGCAAAAGAGGCCATGACGGCGTGTCCGCGCAACAAACGCTGCTGCGCAGCCTCGCTCGCATCGCCGAAGAGGATCCCGGCGCAGACATCGAGCTTCTCCGGCGGAATGAGCGGCGGATAGCCGCTTGCGACATCCTCGCCGAAGGCACACGGCGCGATGGCAATAATTTCCAGATTCTCCGGCACGCCCAGCCGCGCCACGGGCTTCAGCAATCCGTCGGAACCGAATCGAAATTCGCAACCGTCGTTTTCGTAACCCAACAGTGGAA
>JBEKLK010000341.1:0-3934 GCA_050010235.1 Rhizomicrobium sp. | reverse complement strand
GCGCGCCCGCGAAAGCTGCGCCCCCGACCACAGGCAGGCATGCGAAAGCTCGTCGATCAGCAACAGGTCGTCCGGCCCCATCAGCGCGGGGATGATCCCCGCATTGGCGAGATAGCCGGAACCGAAGATGCAGGCGGCATCCGTCAGCTTGAGTTGCGCAAGTCGCGCTTCCAATCGGGCGAACAGCGGATGATTGCCCGTCACCAGCCGCGACGCGGCCGCGCCGACGCCATAGGTTTCGGTTGCCGCGATAGCGGCCTGCTTCACGGCAGGGTGATGGCTGAGGTTCAGATAATCGTTGCAGGAAAAGGACAGCAGCCGCCTGCCTTCGCGCCGGACCCAGATGCCGTCTTCCCGAACGGTCTCTGCCAGCACGCGGCGCTGCTGCCGCGCATCGAGTTCCGCAAGCTTCGCATTGGCATAGGCATCCAGCGAGGTCATGGGCTGCTTGCGCCTGTCGTTTCGCCGCTATATTGCCGTGGGCACCGAGCAGCGAGGAACCCCATGAACGCGCCCGCCGTCAACCTCGAACTTCGCGACGTGCGCCACGATTGGACACGGGAAGAAGTGCGGAACCTGTTTGCGCTCCCCTTTCCCGACCTTATCCATCGCGCGCAAACCCTCCATCGGATGAATTTCGATCCGCGCGACGTGCAGATCTCGACCCTGCTTTCGATCAAGACCGGCGGCTGCCCCGAAGACTGCGCCTATTGCCCCCAGGCCGCCCAATACGACACGGGCGTGCAGGCATCCAAGCTGATGGATGTGGATGCGGTGCTCGCCGATGCGAAGGCCGCGCGCGACGCAGGCGCCACCCGATTCTGCATGGGCGCGGCGTGGCGCTCGCCCAAAGATCGCGATCTCGACGCGGTGTGCGACATGGTTGCCGGCGTCAAGGCGCTGGGGCTGGAGACCTGCGTCACGCTCGGGATGCTCACCGCGCCGCAAGCCGGCCGCCTCAAGGATGCGGGCCTCGACTACTACAATCACAATCTCGACACCTCGCCGGAATATTACGGCAAGATCATCAGTACACGGACTTATCAGGACCGCCTCGACACGCTGGGCGCCGTGCGCGACGCGGGCATCCATGTCTGTTGCGGCGGCATCGTCGGCATGGGCGAGAGCCGCGAAGACCGCGTGGGCATGATCCACGCGCTCGCCACATTGCCCGCCCATCCCGAAAGCGTACCGATCAATGCGCTGGTGCAGGTGGACGGCACGCCGCTGTCGCAAGGCCAGGAGGTCGACGGGATCGAATTCGTGCGCACCATCGCCGCCGCCCGGATCGCGATGCCGAAATCCATGGTGCGGCTTTCGGCCGGCCGCGAGAAGATGAGCGTGGAAACACAGGCGCTGTGTTTCCTCGCCGGCGCGAATTCGATCTTCTACGGACCGAAGCTGCTCACCACGGCCAATCCGAAACAGGATGCCGACCGGGCCATGTTCGATCGTCTCGGCATGCGCCCAATGGCGATCTGAATCGCCGGCATGACCGACAAAAAGCCGGAGTGGTATTCGCAGGGGCTCCCACACATCTGGCTTCCCTACGCCCAGATGAAAACGGCAAACGCGCCGCTGGCGGCGGTCCGCACGCGAGGCACCCGCATCGCGCTCGCCGACGGTGGCGAATTGGTGGACGGCATCGCATCCTGGTGGACGGCCGTTCACGGCTACAATCATCCCCACATCGCGGCGGCGATCGAGCGGCAACTTGCGACGCTGCCGCATGTGATGCTGGGCGGCCTGGTGCACGAACAGGCGCTGCGCGTGGCCGCACGGCTTGCGGCGCTGTTGCCGGGCGATCTCGACCGCGTGTTCTTCTCGGATTCCGGCTCCGTCGCCGTCGAAGTCGCGATGAAGATGGCGACGCAATACTGGATCAATCGCGGCGCGCGCGGCCGCACCAAATTTCTGGCCTTCAAAGGCGGCTATCACGGCGACACGTTTGCCACGATGTCCGTCTGCGATCCGGATGAAGGCATGCATGCGCTGTTCAAGGGCGCATTGCCCGAGCAACACATTCTCGACCTGCCCCGCGACGACGAAACGACTGCCGCGCTCGACGTTTTTCTGGAACGCCATGCGGGCGAACTGGCCGGCATCCTGGTCGAGCCGCTGGTGCAGGGCGCCGGCGGCATGATCTTCAACGACGAAAGATGCCTCGCCCGTCTGCGGCGCGCCGCGGACAAATACGATCTGATCCTCATCTTCGACGAGATCTTTACCGGCTTCGGCCGCACCGGCCCGATGTTTGCGTGCGACGCGGCGGAACTTGCGCCCGACATCATTACACTGGGTAAAGCGCTGTCCGGCGGAACACTACCGCTGGCCGCGACCGTCGCGAGCCGGAAAATCTTCGACGCGTTCTGGTCCGACGATCCGGCGCGCGCGCTCATGCACGGACCCACTTTCATGGGCAATGCGCTCGCCTGCGCCGCGGCCAATGCCTCGCTCGATCTGTTCGAGCGCGAGAATCGCCTGCTGCAATCGGCCGAGATCGGCAAGAAGATGGCACCTGCGCTCGGCCGCTGTCTTGAATTGCCGGGCGTGGTCGATGTGCGCGTGCGCGGCGCCATCGGCGTGGTGGAGTTGGCGCGAATCGACGATTTGAACGGCCTCAAGCGCCGTTTCGTCGAGGCCGGCGTCTGGGTGCGACCGTTCCGGAATATCGTCTATCTGACCCCGGCGCTCACCATCAATGAGGACGACCTCGCGACGCTGACCGACGCGGTCTTCAAGGTGCTCAAATCCCAGGCAGCCTGATGGCCGCTGCCGGGCGGCCGCACAAATATCCACATCTATGTTGCGTCCCACGCATTCAGGCCGCTCAGCGTCGTTCTGACACTTCTCTTTTGGCCGTTCCGGACGTAAGCACGGTCGGAAATCCGCCACGCCAGGTTTGCCCATGACGCTCCGCCCCATCCGCCGCGCGCTCCTCTCCGTTTCGGACAAGACCGGACTGATCGAATTCGCCCGCGGTCTCGTCAAGCACGGCGCAATTCTGCTCTCGACGGGCGGCACGGCGAAGGCGTTGCGCGACGCGGGTCTCGCGGTCACCGACGTTTCGGAAGTCACCGGCTTTCCCGAAATCATGGACGGGCGCGTGAAGACGCTGCATCCGAAAATCCACGGCGGGTTCCTCGCATTGCGCGACAAACCCGATCATGCCCAGGCGATGCGCACGCACGGGATCGAGGGCATCGATCTGCTGGTGTCCAATCTCTATCCGTTCGAAGCGACGGTTGCGAAGGGCGCGGGTTTCGACGAGACCATCGAGAACATCGACATCGGCGGCCCGGCCATGATCCGCGCGGCGTCGAAGAACCACGATTGGGTCACGGTCGTCGTCGATCCGGAGGATTACGAAACCGTTCTGCAGGAAATGAACGCAAACAAAGGCGCAACCACGCGCGAGCTGCGCCGCAAGCTCGCGCAGATCGCGTATGCGCGCACGGCAGCTTACGACGCGGCGGTGTCGAACTGGTTCGCGGGCGAACTGGCGAAATCCGGCGACAAGGCTCCCCCGCGACGCCGTGCGATTGCGGGATTGCTGCGCCAGCCGCTGCGCTACGGCGAGAATCCGCATCAGGAAGCCGCTTTCTACGTCACCGGCGAAAAGCGCTTCGGCGTCTCCACGGCGGAGCAGCTTCAGGGCCGGGAGCTTTCCTACAACAACATCAACGACACCGACGCGGCCTATGAATGCGTGGCCGAATTCCATCCGGCGCGGACCGCCGCCTGCGCCATCATCAAGCATGCCAATCCGTGCGGCGTCGCCGAGGGCGACAGCCTCGTTGCGGCCTACCGCAAGGCGCTGCTTTGCGATCCGGTGTCGGCCTTCGGCGGCATTGTCGCGCTCAACCGCCCGCTCGACGCCGACGCCGCGCGCGCCATCACCGAGATTTTCACCGAGGTGATCATCGCGCCGGAT
>JBEKLK010000340.1:0-3958 GCA_050010235.1 Rhizomicrobium sp. | reverse complement strand
CGGGCTGCGCCAATGCGGGTTTGTCGGTCGCCAGCTGCGCGGCCGCGAGACTGATGCGCAGGAGCGGCGCGTCGGGCGCCAGATCGACGGACTTCTGATAGGGGCCCACGCCTTTTTCGGGCTGCGCCATGTCGACATAGATTTGCCCGAGCATCTCCCAGAAATAGGGATTCTTGGGTTCCTCTTTGACGAGGCTGTTGGTTTCCGACAGCGCGTTGAGGAGATCGGGCTTGCGGAAGTAAGCCATGCCCCGCGCATAGCGCGCCTCTTCGCTGGTGTCGGACGCGGGATAGTGCGCGAGAACCGAATCGACGCGGCCGAGATAGCCAATCAGCTTGGCCTGGATCATGTGGAATTCGTGAACGGCCTCGGGACTGTCGCGCACGTCCTTGTAGGGCGACGCGTCGACAAGACGCTGCAACAGGTCGATGCGGTCGCGATCGGCCGGGTGATCCGAGATGAAGTCCTTGGCATACAGGCCCGACATCGCATCTTCCTGGGCGAACCTCTCGAACACTTCGAGCATGCCGTTGCCGGATTGATGCGTCGCGCGCAGATATTTCTGGCCTCTCTGATCGGCCGTCGCTTCCTGCGACCGGCTGAATTGCAGAAATTGCGACACGGCCGCCTGCTCGCCGAGTGCGACGGCCGCCATGCCCGCTTGACCGGCGCCGAGCGCCATCGCCGCGACACCGACGGCCATCCCGATCAGCATCGGGATCATCGCCTTCTCCATGACGCGCGTGTCCTTGGTCAGATCGCCGCCGGCGATGTGGCCGGTCTCGTGCGCCAGCACACCGATGACCTGATTGGGGGTCTTCAGCTGAATGAGCAATCCGGCATTGATGAAAATATCTTCGCCTTCGTTGTCGGCAGGCGACTGCGCCGCGAAGGCGTTGATCGTGGGATCGTCGACGAGATAAAGCTTGATCGTCGAGGGATCGACGCCCGCGGCAGTGAGCAGCGGTTCTTCATAGCCGCGCAACACGCGTTCGATTTCGGTGTCGCGGATGATGCTGATCGCTTGCGCCGCGGCGGGCTGGATTCCCAGGTTCAGGGACATCGCAATCGATATCCCCAGGACCGCGGCGCGACCGAGTCTGGCGCGCAATCCGCCGAGCCGTCCGGAGGAGCGGGAAGGGTGCAGCAACGTCAAGACTTGACTCTCCTCTGACCCCGACCCCTCATCTCACCCGGACGGTAGGTTTGCACCGGGCAGGCGTCAACGCTAAGGCCTGCTTACGGTAACCATTCTAGGACATCGGACCCCCTCATGTATCGCTTTCCCAAGCAGGTCGCGTCGATCGGCCTTGTGTTCCTGACAGGATGTTCATGGTTCGGCGGCGGCAACAGCGGTCCGCCGCCGGGTGGGTTCGTGGTCGGCGACGAGCCTTACGCGGTCAAAGCCGGTGCGTCCGTGTTGGCTGAAGGCGGAAGCGCCGCGGACGCCGTGACGGCGACCTATTTTGCGCTCGCCGCGACCTATTCCGTGGCGGCCGGAATCGGCGGCGGCGGAATTTGCGTCGTGCACGATCGGAAGAGAGGCAGCTCGGAAGCCATCTCTTTCCTGGCGCGCGATGCCGCGGGCGGCGGAGCATTTGCCGTCCCCGGCGCCGTGCGCGGATTCGGACTTCTGCAAGCGTCTTATGGACGCCTTCCCTGGCAGCGCGACGTCGCGCCGGGCGAAGGTTTTGCGGCGACGGGATTTCCCATTTCGCGCGCTCTCTCCGTGCGAATCTTCGCAAGCCAGGACGTGATCCGGCTCGATGCGAGTCTATCGGCGGAATTTCTGGATGAATCCGGATTGGTGAAACCCGTCGGATCCATCGTCTCGAATTCGGCGCTCGGCGCGACCTTGTCCGCGATACGCGTGAACGGTCCGGACGGATTTTATCGCGGTCCGGTGGCGGCCGGAATCGCGGATTATTCGAAGGCGCAAGGCGGCGCCATCACGGATGCCGAATTGGCGTCATATGCGCCGCAACGCGACCGCGCCGCAGCGGCGGCCATCGGCAATGAAACGGCCTATATGCCTCCGAACAATCTGGGGCCCGGAGCATTCGCGCAGTCGCTGTTGGCGCATCTCGTCGACGCGCAGGGAAATCCGATCGGAGCCGAGAATCTGACGGGGAGCGTGGCGACGGCCACCAAGGAGACGCTCGACAAGTTCAATATTGCGAGCCTCCCGCGCGATCTGGGCGCCACGGGTTTTGCAGCAACGGACAACAGCGGGCAATCGGTGGCATGCGCCGTCACGATGAACGGGCCCTTCGGTTCGGGACATACCGCGCAAGGCACGGGCGTGACGCTGGCCAAGGCGCCGTCGTCGGGTCAAGCCGGGCTGTCGGCGGCGTTTCTCACGCCTGTGGTGGCCACCGGGTCGGACGGATCGCTTTCGCTTGTCGGTGCGGGCGCAGGCGGCCCCAACGGGACGGCCGCGATCGCCTATGCGTTGATCAAGCTGGCGGCGGGCGAAGACGTCTCCAAACCCGGCGAACTGCATTCGACGGGAATAGCGCCTTACGACACGGTCAATGTGATCGCGTGTCCGGACGGCGTGTGTTCGGCGAGTCCCGATCCCGGCGCCAACGGCCTTGGCGCCGCCGCCGGCCAATAGCGCTTCGCGCGGAGTCTAATCCCGTAAACGAAACGGCCGTTGCCACCATCCCTTGCGCACCGGTTGTTCTGGCGCGTCCGGAGAAAGGGTTTCCGCCGCGGCGACGCGTGGGGTTTCAGGTTTCGGTGTGTCCGCTTGTGCGCCGTTTGAGGCGGTCGGGCCGCTCGGTACGACATCCATCTTCGCGTGTGGCACCGCGGCGGTTGACGGTTCGGGAGCATGCTGCGTGGCCAGCGACCACACCGGCGCCGAGGGTGCGTTCGGCGACACGATGGGCGCGTCGATCCCGATTTCGTCCCGTACGTCCCCGCGGTGAGCGGCAAATTCCGGCTTCGCATCCGCGCCGTGCGCGTCGACAGGCGCGCCTTCAACATGCGCGCCGCTATCGTTCGCGCCCATCCCTTCGCGCGGACCGCGGCCGCGCCGCCGGCGCCGGCGCTTGCGGCGTCCGCCTTCGCCCGGGACGCCTTGCGTCTGAACGCCATCGCGCCGGAATTCCTGTGGCGCCGCGCCCGCTCCAACTCCATTGAGATCGCCGGAGGGCAAAGCGGGTTCACTGCTCGCAAAATTCTGGACGCCAGTGACAGGCGCCGATCCGTGCTCGGATGCGTTTGGTGCGCGATCGCGACCGCGCCGCCGACGCCGACGCTTGCGTTTGCCGCCGCCTTCACCCTGTGGCTGCCCATCAGCGCGGGGTTGTCCATCGCCGCGCACTTGCATCTCTCCATGCGCATGCGGCGGGCGTTCTTCGCGAACGTCTTCCTCTTCGACGTCTTCAACCTCGGATTCTTCGGTTTCCTCGATCACGTCTTCGGGCTCGAAAACGGGTTCCGGCGGTGGTGCGAGCTTGGGCCGCTCATCCGGCGCGCGCTGACCGATGCGCTCGATCTCGAAATTGCCGGCCACGACGCCGTCCTTGGGCTCGAACTGGATGGTCACGCCGTTGTCCATTTCGATGCGCGCCAGTTCGCGGCGCTTTTGATTCAGCGTGTACACCGCCACGTCGACCGAGACGCGAACGATAAGTGTATTGGCGCGCTGGCGCTGGCCCTCTTCGTCGAGCGCGCGCAGCACGCGCAACGCCGTGGATTCCACGGACCGCACGATACCCTGGCCGCCGCAATGCGGGCACGGAACGGTCGATCCGGCGATGACGCCCGCCCGCAGCCGCTGGCGCGACATCTCCAGGAGACCGAACTGGCTGATCTTGCCGATCTGGATGCGCGCGCGATCGTTTTTCACCGCGTCTCGGATGCGCTTTTCGACATTGCGGTCGTTGCGGCCGTCTTCCATGTCGATGAAGTCGATGACGATCAGGCCCGCCAGGTCGCGCAGGCGGAG
>JBEKLK010000339.1:0-3962 GCA_050010235.1 Rhizomicrobium sp. | reverse complement strand
TGTTGTTCAGCACGGGATAGAAATTCTCCGCCATCTCCGGATGGTTCTGCATCAGCCAGCGTGCGTAATGCGTGGGTCCACGCGCGCCATGGGCCGCCAGCTCCATGTGATCGAAACCGCGATGGGGGCCGAACGAGCCTTCGATGCCCATGCGGTTCTCGGCGAACTGCAATTGGAAATCGAGGAACGGCTCGAAATGCGCCTTGCCGAGAAGCGCCGTGCGATAACCTTTCTTTTCCTTGAGCAAGCGCGCCACGGACGGCGCATCGATCGGCAGCGGCACGCCGTTCATCCACACGCCATGGGTCGAGACATATTGCCCCGTGATCATGGTCGCGCGCGCCGGCATGCAGACGACGTTCTGCGCATGGCACCGCGAATAATTGATCCCCTCGCGCGCAAGCTTGTCGATCGCCGGGGTGCGCGCGATGCGGCCGCCATTGCAGCCCAAAGAGTCGAACCGCATCTGATCGGTGGTGATGAACAGGATCTTGCGGCCCATGTCTCAGCCCTCGAATCGGGTGATGAGCGCGTCGAGATCTGGCCGCACGCGCTCTTCGAGCGGCACGGCGCTGGTGCCGATATAGATGTAACCGGCGATGCGTTCGCCGGTCTTCAATCCAATCCGTTCGGTGACGCGTGCATCATAGGCGCACCATTCGGTGATCCAGCCCGCGACATAGCCCATCGCATGAGCGGCGATCAGGATGTTCTGGCACACCGCGCCGGCGGAAAGCTGCTGCTCCCACACGGGAATCGGAATGCCTTCGCGCACGCGGCTGATGACCGCCACGACGACCGGTGCGCGGGCAAAGCGGTTGCGCTCCATGGCGAGCCGCTCGTCGCCCGCGTCAGGTTCGCTTTCGCGCAGGCATTCGACGAGAATCCGGCCCATGCGATGGCGCGCATCGCCTTCGAACAGGATGAACCGCCATGGCGCGAGCTTGCCGTGATCCGGCGCACGGATGCCCGCCCCCAGAATTGTGCGCAGCTCGTCCGCATTCGGTCCCGGTGCTGCCATCGCCTTGGCCGAACCGGAGCGGCGCGACAGCAACAGGCCCAGCGTGCCCGACGAGGTATCGTTCAGAGGCGTCTTGTCAGCCATCGAGGCGTCTCATGCGTTAACTTCCGCGGTCGGGGTTGGTGTTATCGTGATGCCCGCCTATGTAACCGGTCGAGTCTCCAGGAGCGAGAGCCATGGCGTATGACACCACCGATTCGGAGACGCTCCGCGTCCGGTCGGAAGTTCGCCGGTTCAAGGAGAACCTTCTTGTCTATGTCGCGGTGATCGCGGTCCTGGTGTTCGCCAATCTCGTGGCCGGCGGCATCTGGTACGCGCATTTCTGGCTGTTCTGGATTGCGCTGATCTGGGGCGTGCTGATCGCGCTGCAGGGCATCCGCCTGTTCGGGCACGATTTCGGCCGTGACTGGGAAGACCGCATGGTCAACCATGTGATGGCCGCCCGGCGGGGCGAACCGCCTCCGCCCCGTCCGGCCCCCCGGCAGGCTGGCCGTCCCCAGCCCAGTCCGCCGGCGAGGCCCCCATCGCCGGCTTGGCCGCCATCTTCCGCCCAGCCTGGCCCGATCATCACGCCGGCGCCGCCGCCACCCCAGCCGGATGGGCCGTTGGTGACGCCACCCCCGGACCCGCCCCGGGAGCCGGGCGTCTGAACGTGTTTGGGAATTGCAACAATGCCCGGGTAAGATAGGGCAAGTGGAGTTTACCGATGTCGGTCCAAGCCGAGAAGTTAGACCTTTGCGATCCCGTGTGGTCGGCCCTGCATGCGCAGGCCGAAGAGCTAGCGCGCGTCGAGCCGTCACTCGCGAGCTTCGTACACGCCACGATCCTGAAACACGAAAAGCTCGAAGACGCGCTCTCCTATCACCTCGCCAAGAAGATCGGCGGCGAGGATATGAGCCCCATGCTGGCGCGCGAGATTTTCCAGGAAGCGATGAACGCCGATCCCGCCATCGGCGACTCGGTCCGCTCCGATCTGTCGGCGGTGTTCGAGCGCGATCCCGCCTGCCACTCTTATGTGGACGCGTTCCTGTTCTACAAAGGCTTCCTCGCGCTGCAATGCTATCGCGTCGCGCATTGGCTGTGGCAGAACAACCGCCAGCCGCTCGCGCTGTTCATGCAGGGCCGCATTTCGGAACAATTCGCCGTCGACATCCATCCCGCGGCGCGCATCGGGCGCGGCATCATGATGGATCATGCCACCGGCATCGTGATCGGCGAGACGGCCGTGGTCGAAGACGACGTCTCGATGCTACACGGCGTGACGCTCGGCGGCTCGGGCAAGGAAAAAGGCGATCGCCATCCCAAGGTGCGTCGCGGCGTGCTGATCTCGGCGGGTGCGAAGATCCTCGGCAATATCGAGATTGGCGAATATTCGCGGGTGGGCGCGGGAAGCGTCGTGCTCAAATCCGTGCCGCCAGGTTGCACGGTGGCGGGTGTCCCGGCGCGCGTGATCGGCTGCGCGGGCTCCGAACGGCCCTCGCAAACGATGAACCAGATCATCGAAAACTTCGAGCCGGATTATCAGATTTAGGTCGCCTGCTTTGCGGGGCCCTGCGCGTCGCGCCCGAATAGCCAGTTCGACGCATAGTAAGCCGTGACCGCTGCGGCCAACTGGGCCGCGATGAAGGCCGGCGCAGAAGTTGGTGCGATCCCCGCAAAACTGTCGCTCAAGGCGCGCGCGATCGTCACCGCCGGGTTGGCAAACGACGTCGAGGCCGTGAACCAATAGGCCGATGCGATGTAGAGGCCCACGAGTGCTGCGACGCGCTCCGGGCAAAACCGCAATGCGCCGAGGATCGTGGCCACAACCCCGAAGGTCGCGATGAATTCCGAGAACGCCTGGGCGGGGCCGTCGCGCAACCTGCTCGCAATTTCGAACACCGGTTTCTCGAACATCAGATGGGCCGCGAACACGCCGGCAATCCCCGATACGATCTGAACGGCGATAAAGGCCGCGCCCAGCGCAATAGGTAATTCGCGCTTGAGCATGAAGACGAGCGAGACGGCCGGATTGAAATGCGCGCCGGATATCGGGCCCAACACCGAAATCAGCACGACCAGCACCGCCCCCGTCGCCAGCGTGTTGGCAAGAAGTGCGATCGCCGTGTTCCCGCCTGCAAGCCGCTCGCCCATGATCCCGGAGCCTACGACGGCCATGAGCAGAAATGCCGTTCCGACGGCCTCCGCTGCAAGTCGCCGCGCCGTGCCTTGCACATTCATGACGTTTCGCTTTTCCCGATTTCGTCGAGGCGGCGCTGCAACGACATGCGGTCGAGGCTTTTCACCGGCAGGTTGGCGAAAAGTTCGATGCGACGTTGCAGCACCGTAAATGCTTCGCGGAATGCAAAGGCGATTTCGTCTTCGGTGCCTGTCACCGCCGCGGGATCTGGAATGCCCCAATGCGCCGTCATCGGCTGTCCGGGCCAGACCGGACACACTTCGTTCGCGGCGTTGTCGCAAACGGTGAAAACGAAATCGAGCGCCGGCGCGCCGGGTCTGGAAAATTCCTCCCAACCCTTGGAGCGCAGTCCTTCGGTCGGGTAGCCCAGGCGTTTGAGTAGCGCGATCGCATGCGGGTTGACTTCGCCTTTCGGCGCCGAGCCCGCCGACCAGGCTTTGAATTTCCCGGCTGAGGCCTTGTTCAGGATCGCTTCGCCGAGAATCGAGCGCGCCGAATTGCCCGTGCACAGGAACAGCACACTGTAGGGGCGATCCGGTTGCTGAATTCGCATGGTAGATTCCGCGTCAGGCGCCGCAGCAACCGCTTCCGCAGGCCGACGTCGTTTTGGGAGCTGCGATATGCGCCTCGTCTTCGCCGTAACGCGTCGCCTCGCCGAAGGTGAAGAACGTTTCCCACCTGATGCCGGATGGATCGTCAACCCAGGATTTGTTCGATTGCGCGTAGCAGCAGGTGGTCGCCTCCTGGTCTCTGGTGGCTTCG
>JBEKLK010000338.1:0-3967 GCA_050010235.1 Rhizomicrobium sp. | reverse complement strand
ACCGATGTCCGTGTTGCTTCAAAGGACCAGATTCAGAATCGGATTGATGCCGACCTCGGCCACCCGACTTGGACAACCCAGGTGAATCCACCGGTTTTTGTCGTGTCTCTATATAAGACGACGGGGAGTCCCGAATTCAGTTTCGATTTTCGGGACGAAGACACCGCTAACCGCGTCGCAAAAGCTTTCTCGCACGCCGTCGAGCTTTGCGGCGGCGGTCACAACGTTGAGCCCTTTTGATGCCGCGGCTTCAAAATAGGCTAACAACCAGAGGAAGCCTTTTTAGCTGAGGCCTTTGTGCGGTAGTCCGTGGGAGTGACCCGTTAGGCCATAGGTCGGATCGCCCCAAAAGGAGAAATCCACATGATAGCAGCTCGAGGAAATGTGGTGAAACTATGTTTGTTTGCGGCATTGCTCGCCTTTTCAATTTTGGGCAGCGCGCATGCCAGTAGCGTAGAGGATGGTAACGCGGGATTGGCAGCGCTAAATCGCGGCTCCTACGACGAAGCAATCCGGCCATTTACCCGCGCCATCAAACGCGGCGACATGGCTTCCGATGATCTTGAATTTGCCTACCTAAGTCGGGGTAAGGCGTATTTCGCGAAGAACGACTATGCGGATGCCGTCACTGATTTACAGAAGGCGGTCGCCCTGAAAGCAGACGATACAGACGCGCAAGACGCCCTTAGGCTCGTGCTCGCGCGGCAAGGCAATGTGCAATCCAACGGGTCTATCTCCACGACTCCCAAAACTCCTAGTCCGGAATGCATTGCAAACGGTTCGAACAAAGGCAGTTTTCTCACTGGAAGAATGTGTAAAACCTGGCAACAGTTTCCCAATGTGAAGCCGTTCGATGCGTATAATCGCCTACCGCACCAGCCGCTGTCGACGGCAATACAGCCACCGAAGCGGACATGAGGAACGCTATTGCCAGTTGCAAATCCTTCCAAGCCGCGTCTGACGACTATCAGAGATGTTTGGTTTTCAATCTGAAGGCGCAGCAAGCCGCAGCGACAAGCACCGATCCCAACGCGGCACTTGACCCCTCAATTTCGGCCACCATCAACGGCGAGATCGCTGCGAACCAGCAGCTAAAAGAACGAGTTGGCGGAAATCTGAACGCAGCGATTTCCGCTTATAAGGCAGTCCATCCAAACTAGAATGTGAGCGCCTTGGCCTGCTTCACCAGCGGCAGCTTGCGAATTTCGGCGACCACGCTTTCGGGAACGCCGCCATCCACCTCGACCAGCGCGATCGCGTCGGCGCCTTGTGCGCTGCGCCCCAGCGCGAAAGACGCAATGTTGACCTTCGCGTCGCCAAGGAGCGTGCCCAGCCTGCCGATAAAGCCCGGCTTGTCCTCGTTGATCACGTAGAGCATGTGGGGCGCGAATTCCGCATCCATGTTGATATCCTTGATCTGGATGAGACGCGGGCGTCCGTCGGAGAACACGGTGCCGGCCACACGCCGCGTGGTGCCGTCGGCAAGAGTCGCCGTGACCTTGATGTAACCGTCATAGATGCCCTGACGATCACGTCGCGTTTCGCTCACCTTGATGCCACGCTCCTTGGCGACGACGGGTGCGTTGACCATGTTCACATCGGCGAGTGCAGGTTTGAGAAGTCCGGCAAGAGCGGCCTGGGTCAACGCGCGCGTGTTGAGGGCGCCCGCCACGCCTTCGTAGAGAATTTCGACGCTTGTCAGGCTCGTGTCGGTCAGCTGGCCGGCAAACGCACCGAGCTTTTCGGCCAGCGATATCCACGGGCGCACCTTTTGCGCTTCTTCCGCCGAGATCGACGGCATGTTGAGCGCATTGGTGATGGCGCCCGTCAGCAGATAATCCGAAATCTGTTCGGCCACCTGCAGCGCCACGTTTTCCTGCGCTTCGCTGGTCGACGCACCGAGATGGGGCGTCGCCACCACCTTTTCGTTGCCGAACAGCACGTTCGATTTGGCGGGTTCTTCCTCGAACACGTCGAGGGCCGCGCCGGCCAGATGTCCGGAATCGAGTGCCGCCTTCAGCGCATTCTCGTCCACCAGTCCGCCCCGCGCGCAATTGATGAGGCGCGCGCCTTTCTTCATGCGGTTGATGGCATCGGCCGAGATGATGTTGCGGGTCTCGCCGGTAAGCGGCGTGTGCAATGTGATGAAATCGGCACGCGCCAGAAGATCGTTCAATTCGACTTTCTCGATGCCGAGATCCACGGCGCGTTCCACCGACAGATAGGGATCGTAGGCGACCACTTTCATTTTCAGGCCCTTGGCGCGGTCGGCCACGATCGAGCCGATATTGCCCGCGCCGATCAGGCCCAGGGTCTTGCCGGTGAGTTCCACGCCCATGAAACGGTTCTTTTCCCATTTGCCGGCATGGGTC
Source organism: Rhizomicrobium sp. (assembly GCA_050010235.1). Lineage (GTDB taxonomy): Bacteria > Pseudomonadota > Alphaproteobacteria > Micropepsales > Micropepsaceae > Rhizomicrobium. Next base: position 1,595 of record JBEKLK010000338.1, on the reverse strand, counting down.
GAGCTGTTGGCCGCGGGCAATTCGCGGGCCAGCGCCATCATCAGCGCAATCGCGTGTTCCGCCGTGGTGATCGAATTGCCGAACGGCGTGTTCATCACGATCACGCCCGCCGCGGTGGCCGCAGGGATGTCGACATTGTCGACGCCGATGCCCGCGCGCGCGACCACCTTCAGGTTCTTCGCGGCCTTGATCACATCGGCGGTAATCTTCGTCGCCGAGCGGATGGCGATGCCGTCGTAATCGCCTACGATCTTGAGCAGTTCTTCCTTGGCAAGACCCGTCTTCACGTCGGCCTCGACGCCGCGCTCCTTGAAGATCTGCAGCGCTGCAGGAGAAAGCTTGTCGGCAATCAGAACCTTGGGCATGGGAAACTCCATTTTGGTCCCCCACCCCGACCCTCCCCACGAGGGGAGGGGGAAGTAGAGGCGGATTTCACCTCCTCCTTGTGAGGAGGTTGGAGCGCGTTGGCGCTCCGGGTGGGGGATTTAGCTCGCCTTGACCTGTGCCCAGGCCCAATCGAGCCACGGCGTCAGCGCATCGAGATCGGCGGCATCGACGGTCGCGCCGCACCAGATGCGCAAGCCGGGCGGCGCGCTGCGATAGGACGCGATGTCGAGCGCGACGCCTTCCTTGTCCAGCAGATCGGCGATTTTCTTGGCGGCTGCGGCCTGCGCGTCCGGCGCAAGCTTTGCGAACCAGGGATCGACGATCTTCAGGCACACCGAGGTGTTCGAGCGGGATTTTTCGTCTTCCGCCAGGAACGCGACCCAATCGGTTTCGCGCACCCAGCGCGCCAGCACGGCGAGGTTGTCGTTCGAGCGCCCGATCAGCGCCTTCAGGCCACCGATGCCCGCCGCCCATTTGAGCGCGTCGAGATAATCTTCCAGCGCCAGCATGGAAGGCGTGTTGATCGTTTCGCCTTCGAAAATGCCTTCGACGAGCTTGCCGCCCTTGGTCATGCGGAAGATTTTCGGCAGCGGCCAATGGGGTGTATAGGCTTCGAGCCGCGCGACCGCGTTGGGCGAGAGCACGAGCATGCCGTGGGCCGCTTCGCCGCCCAGCGCTTTCTGCCAGGAGAAGGTCGTCGCATCGAGCTTGTCCCAGGGCAGATCCATCGCGAACGCGGCGCTGGTGGCGTCGCAGATCGTGATGCCGAGACGGTCGGCAGCGATCCAGTCGCCGTTCGGCACGCGCACGCCTGACGTGGTGCCGTTCCACAGGAACACGGTGTCGTGCCTGGGATTGGCTTGGCCGAGATCGGGCAGCGCGCCGTAATCCGCCTTGAGGATGCGCGCATCCTTGAGCTTCAGCTGCTTGGCGGCATCCGTCACCCAATCCTCGCCGAAGCTTTCCCAGGCGAACATATCGACGGGCAGCGGCCCCAGCATCGACCACATCGCCATTTCCATGGCGCCGGTGTCGGAGGCAGGGACGATTCCGATGCGATAATCCGCAGGAATGCCGAGGATCATGCGGGTGCGTTCGATCGCATCCTTGAGCTTGGCTTTGCCGGGCTTGGAGCGGTGCGAGCGGCCGAGAAGCGCCGCGCTGATACTATCTGGTGTCCAACCCGGCCGTTTGGCGCAGGGTCCGGA
>JBEKLK010000337.1:0-5768 GCA_050010235.1 Rhizomicrobium sp. | reverse complement strand
GAACATGGATGCCTCTCCGAGCCCCGACGGCAAGCGTCTCGTGTACATCGACGTCGTCGGCGGCAAGGAACAACTCTTCGTCATGAATGTGGATGGGTCCACTCCGATTCAGATCACCTTCGGTGACTCCGATCATGAAGATCCGGCGTGGTCCCGGGACGGCGGCAAAATCGCATTTACGAATATCACGAAAGCCGAAGAGCGAATCTACGTCATCAACCGGGACGGCAGCGGCGCAAAGCCCGTTTCTCCAGGGGGAATACGCGCCATCCATCCGGAATGGTCGGCCGACAGCACGAAAATCATCTATTGCACGGACGACGACCTCCGGCCGCCGAAGAAAAACGATTCGGAAATCGATGTCGCCGATCTCGCAACCGGTAAGATCGCCACGGTGATTTCGGGCGGCGTAAATACCTATCCGGCCTGGTCTCCGGACATGAAACATATCGCTTTCCGCCGCATGTTGGGCGAGATGAATTCCGAAGTCTTCGTCGCGGACGCCGACGGGAAAAATGCGCGCAATCTCACGAACAATCCGGCGTTTGACGGCTGGCCTGCCTGGTCGCCGGATGGAAAGCTGATCGCCTTCGCGTCCAATCGAAACGCGCGCTACCAGATTTTTGTCATGAAAGCCGACGGCACCGACGTGCATCTGGTGGCGAACACCGAAGGGCGGGCGACTGCGCCGCAATGGTCGCCGGATGGACGGACGATCTATTTCACTAATTGCGTTGCGAAGGACTACGGCTTCGACTGCGAGGTTCTCGCATCGAAATTGCCCTGAAGAAGGCCAGGGGAAGGGATTTTGCCTGGGTTCGCGCAGGTGCGCGCCAAAGCTCCAGGCCGCCGCGTCATCACGGAATTGGCCGTTTGTACCATTTGGACAGGGGTAATTCCCATGGAATTGCCCAGTCGGTTCAGCCTACGAGACAGTACCGACTCGGCAAGGCTGAAAACCATGTTGGACGAACTGGCGCAAACGGGTGTTAAAGTGGATCGCGCGAGCTTTCCGCTCGCCGTCTCGAATATCCGCATCAATCTCGGATCGCCGATACCCATCTACAAGCAAATCTGCTCCGCCATCAGGACCGCCATTGTCCGGGGAGAGCTGCCTGCCGGCACGTTGATGCCGACGAGTCACGAGCTGGCCAGTGCGCTCAGCGTGGGCCGCAATACGATCATTTCGGCCTATTCCCGTCTGGGCGCCGAAGGCTATCTGGAATCCAAATTTCGGCGCGGGACCCGCGTCGCCACGCGACTGTCCCCCCAGACCACGGCTCAATCGGGCGGCGCCGATGCAGCCGAGATCTCGACCGGTCCCGGCGCCGATCCGCAGATCGGCATTGCCTATTCGACCGAACATACGCTTCGCGAAGCCGCCGACTGCAGAATCGACAATCGCCCGTTCGCGCCCTATGCGCCGGACCCGACCCTGTTTCCGCGCAATCAGGTGTCGCGGCTGCTGTCGGAGGCGTGCGCTTCCGGTGCACACCCGGAGTCCGGCTCCGACACGGGCGCCGAATTAAAGCGATTTCAAACCGCGGTCGCCGCACATTTGCGACAGACCAACGGCATCGTCTGCCAGCCCGGCCAGATCGTTCCGACGATCGGCGCAGAAAGCGCAATCGATCTGATTGCCAGACTGATGATCGATCCCGGTCATGTGGTGCAAATCGAGGATCCATCGTGGAACGTTCCACGGACGATATTTCAGAACGTCGGCGCCCGTCTCTTCAACATTTCAAGCGATTCCCTCGGCGCCAATCCGCAGCTTGCGGTGGCTCCGCGTCAGTTTCCCGTTCGGCGGCCAAATGCCCGCGGAACGGCGTCGGGCGATCGTCGACCATGCCCGCGCATCGGGTGCGCTCATTCTTGAGAACGACTTCTACGGCGAACTGCTGTTTGCGGGAGCCAGATTGCCGGCCATCCAGACATTGGAAGCAAGTCGCGTCGTCTATCATGGCAGTTTCTACTGCACGCTGGGACCGAAAATACGTACGGGGTATTTGGTCGTTCCCGAAGCCTATGTCGATCCGCTGGCCAAGTTCTGCCGCATTGTGGCGCCGGGTCCCGACCAGATCGTTCTGTCCGCGCTGGCGACCCTTATCGAGACCGGACGCTATGCAATTCATGCCAAGAGAACGCGTGCGATCTATCTGGAGCGAATGGCCCGTCTTGTGGAGATGTGCCGCGCGCGCATTCCGCAAGCCGCGATCGTAGAGCCGTGTGGCGGCCTGCATCTGTCCCTGATCTTGCCGGCGGAAATCCCCGCCGCCACTGCGTGCCGCCTCGCACAGCCGCACGGCATCGGCATTGTCCCGCTTGAGCAGTTTTATTCCGGCACAAAAAAGGAAAATGGCATCCTGCTCGGCATTGGAACCTGCCACGACCGGCAAATCGACTCGCTGGTTTCCAAGCTCGCGGATTTCATCCACGAAGCTACCGCGCAGCACGCGGGATCGCGGACCGCGGCGGAATAGCGAATTTCGGTTGAGGCCGATGCCGGCGCGCAATCGCGTGCGCGACAGGGCTTGTGTTGTTCCGCGTCGTCGCTGCGTTATTCCGCGAACGGCGAAGCCGCAATTTCCTTTTCCACAGTGTCGGTCCATGCCGACGGGACTTGTTCGCGGCATAGACCTTCCAGCCAGGTGCCTCTCTGGGACGTAGGTTTACGCTTGCAATGTTCGATGAGGAGCGACGTAAACCTGCTCTTGAATTGCAGGCGCGGAAAAGCCGCGACGATCTCGGCCATTTGCCTGCGTTCGTCTTCGGTGTCGAGATCGGGTCCGTCGACATCGCCGGCGGCCCCCAGAGCGACCAGCATGGCGTCAGGTCCGGCGCGGCGGGTGATCGCAAATCGGACATCGTGAAACGCGACGTCGTGCCATACCCCATCGGCCTCGGCGGCATTCAAACCGGACGATAGCGCAAACTTTTCGGCTGCATTCGCGCCGTCGATTTCGAACGACTGCGAGGGGCTTTCGAACGCCGGGAGCAATCCCAGATCGTGAAGCGCGGCAGCGGCGAAGGACGCATCGGCGTTATACGACAGGGCCTGCCGACGCAAAGCCAGCGCGCCGAACAAAAAGGTGCGCATGCAGTGGTTGAAAAGATAATCCGGGCAAACCTTGCGAGACATGCCGGCGGCGCTCAGAGCCAGCCGAGAACGGGGGAAGGTTATTCCCGCCACTTCGTTCGGCAATTGCAAGGCAGGATCGTTCGGCAGCGCGAAGCTCGCCGACGGCAGCAGACCGGCCAACGCAGCCATCGCAGAAAAGGCCCGACGGCTGCAGCGACATGCCGTTTCGGGTGTTTTTGCATCGTGCATCGGAACGCCTTTCGCCGAGTGAAAGTTGCGGTGACGGGTCAACAAGATCGAGCCATTGCAGTGCGTCGTCTGGATATGTCGAAACGATCAAGACGGAGAGTCGGAATCGAGGGACGCGAAAACTTTCCGCAGCTTCGTCACGGCCTCGGCAAGCGCCTTCTGCGAAAATCCGGGATAGCCGAGGAGGATTTGATCCGACGAACCGCCGCCCAATTGATATTTCGTCATCGGTTCCACGAATATGTTCTGCGATGCGCAGCCGGCAAGGAGTTGGGGAACCGAGTGGCGCTTCAGCGAACAGACGATATGGGAGCCGGCTGCATCTCTGTTGAGATCCAGATAATCCGACAATTGGGTTTCCAGCGCGAGAACCAAAGCGGCGCGCCTGGGCTCGCGAACGGCCTTGAGCCGTTGCATATGCGCATCCAAATGGCCCTGAGCGATGAAATCGGCCAGCACCATTTGGTTCGGAATGTTGGCGCTGCCGTGCAACCCGTGTTGGACTCGCGCAAATGTGTCGACCAGCGCGGTTGGGACGATCAAGTAGGCGATGCGAAGCGAAGGAAAAAGCAGATGATTGAACGTATTGAAATAGATCGCGCGGGACTCCGGCGCCGCAGCAAGAGGACGGAGTTGAGCGCCGGGGTCCACGGTGTACCAATCGAAATCATCTTCGAGTATCCAGCTGTCGGACTCTTCGGCCCAGGCAAGAAGCGCGCGCCGCCTGGATTTCGACATGAGGACATTGGTGGGAAACTGGCACGCCGGAGTGACGTAGACGGCTTTCGCCAACGGAGCCAGTTCGCGGCCCGCTTCGACGTCAATACCGGATTTGCCGACCGGAACCGGAATTGTTCGTACCCCGGCATATTGGAATGAGCGCGCAGCGGCGTTGTAGCCGGGGTCCTCCATCCATACGGACATTCCCGTCAGTTCCAGGGAGCGAACGGCCAGATCGAGGCCGGCGGCGATGCAACTTGTGACGATAATCTGAGCGGGGGAGCATTGGAGGCCCCGTGTCATTGCCACGTTCGCCGCTATTGCTTCGCGCAAACCCAACCAGCCGACGGGTTCCCCTTCGTGCAGCGCATGGGGCGAAATACTTTTCCAACGCCGAGACTGAAGACGCTCCCAGAGCCGTGTCGGGAATATCTCGACCGATGGTACGCCGAGCGCGAATGGCGTCAGCTCGTTAGACCCCAATATCGCGGAAGATCGATTTGGCGGCGCACTGTGCCGGCCTTGATAGGCCACATATACGCCGGATCCCTTGCGCGCTTCGAGAAGGCCGTCCGACGTCAGGCGATCCAGGGCAGCCAAAACGGAATTGCGCGAAACTCCCAGAGACGCGGCCAGGCTCCTCGACGAAGCCAAACGGGCCCCATAACTCAATCCGCCCGACAGGATGAGTTGCCGCACGCGTTGGTAAAGTTGCTCGTAAATCGGCGTGCCGGTTTCCTCTTCGGAAACCAGGCGGAAATACTTTGGCGCACGCCGCGCCCGTAAGGCGCCGACCTCCGATTCGATCGCCGACTGTTCGGGAAACATGGTTGCTGTCCCACGGCGCCGATTTTTCCGAGGTTTCATTTGGGTACAAGCTCTCGCACGCGTCAAATCACTCTCGCGTCATAAACCGAGCCTCCGGTCGTCATTTCTTTCCCGAACAGCGGCGCGATCCGGGTTCGACCATACTCGCCGCCGCCGCGAGCGTGCGCATCGAGAGCTTGCTAGAAGCGCGCATCGGTCATGCGGATGTGTACTGAGTCCTGCAATAGCCGGACGCGCGGATCGATTGGACCAAAGTGGTATCTATTCGGAAGCGGAAGCGGACCTGGCGTTGTGCGGACCGATTGGCGCATCGGACGGCGCATGGCGGTGACCAAATTCGTGCGGCGGCCTGCGCATCACTGCTTTTATGCAACACTTTTGCGTAGTCCCATTATACCTACCAGATCGTCATGGATTGGTCCCATCCGCGGTTTTTAGGGTGCCCAGAGTTCGAAATTTGCGCGGGCAGCGCAAACTTCATCGAGTCTGACCTGCTGGTCGAACAAAAAGAGGGGAATTCCATGGCATTTGTTGTCTCAAGCACTCGCGATCTGCGGTCCAAACTCCTTCTCGGCGCGGCTGCGGTTGCCGCAATAGGATCGAGCGCGCCGGCGTTCGCGCAGGATCAAAGCGTTGAAACCGTGGTGGTCACGGGTTCGCGTATTCCGCAGCAGGGGCTTTACAGCTCCAGCCCGGTGACCTCCGTCGGCCAGCAGGAAATGAAGCTGGAAAATACGACCAGCATCGAAACGCTGCTGAACAATTTGCCGTCGGTTATTCCGGACATGGGCAGCTCCGCCTCCAACGGCGCAGCGGGAACAGCGAACGTCGACCTGCGCGGCCTGGGCGACAACAGAACCCTGGTTCTCATCGACGGCGTCCGCCTGAT
>JBEKLK010000336.1:0-4010 GCA_050010235.1 Rhizomicrobium sp. | reverse complement strand
AGAAGCGCACTCCATGATTCAAGTGGCGCATATGCGCCACCTCATGCGCCACGACGTAATTGAGCACGAAATCCGGCGCGAGGATCAGACGCCAGGAAAAGGAAAGCGCGCGGTCGGCGGAGCACGACCCCCATCGGCTCTCCGTGTCGCGGACGGTGATGCGTTTGGGCGTGAGACCGATGCGCTGCGCCAGTTCCCCGGTGCGCGCAATGAGCGTCTTGCGCGCTTCGCGCTTCAGATAGTCGAGCAGGCGACGCGCCGCATGTTCGCTGCGGCCGCTGACCCGTATGATGCGTCGACCTTCGCCGTCGTCGATCCACACGGGCGCGGGACCTGCGTCGGCGGCCTCCACGATATGTTCTTCGCCGCGAAACGGAATGCGGGCTCCCGGTCCGAACGCAACGGGAGCCGGCACCTCCGCCAGACGTCGCGCGATCCAGTTCGATTCCGAGCGTGCAAATTCGAGTGCATGATTGAGCGCGCGTTGTGACGGCGCCACGACCGTCACTTCTCCGGTCGACGGATGAACTTTGACGATCAGACGTCGCGCGCGACGATTGAGCTTGATCGTGATGGTTACGGGTTTGCCCTCGATCCGCAGCAATTCGCGGCGCGAGGATCGCAGCGCGGCCGGGGACCGGGTGGCCTCCAAATGACGCATGGACTTCCCTTTTACCATCGCACCTTGCTTATTGCGCAAGGTACGAGAAATACTCCGGCATGGTTTCCAGACCCTCTTCCGCGGCACCCGGCGTAGTGCGCATCTTTCTCAAGACGGGCGCAAATCGTCGCCGAGATGGCCGATTCACGGATGATGGTCTCATCGGCGATGACGTTGTTTGCGCGAAGCATCTAAGCGCGTTCGCGGTGTCGCGCAAAGCAGATAATTGGCTTGACCGCGAACACAATCTTGTGCGGGACGCGTCCGCACGTTCGACGTGCAGAATCATACTGCTGGGTTCCCAACCATGAAGAAAATCGACGCCGTGCAGCTTGCAGCCTTCCTGGGGCTGGTGGCGCTTACGCTGATTCTGGGCGCTCTCGGGTTCCAATATCTCGCGCGCCTGCCGCCATGCGAGATGTGCATGTGGCAGCGTTACCCTCACATCGCCGCGGCAATCATCGGAATCGGGGGCGCGCTTCTGATTCGTATCGGGCTTGTCGACCGCAGAGCCGGGGGCGCGTTGGTTGTGATCACCGCCCTTCTGATAGCCGTTTCGGGCGCGCTGGGGGTCTATCACGCCGGCGTGGAATGGCATTGGTGGCCGGGACCGACCAGTTGCACGGGGCCTGCATTCCAATTTCAGGGTACGCTCGATCTGACCGCGCCGATGGTCCGCTGCGATGCCGCGGCCTGGCGGCTCTTCGGTCTCTCGCTGGCGGGATATAATGCGCTGATCTCGCTGGGAATTGCGGCTGGGGCATTCGTGCTGCTCGCCCGCACGAAGAGGACGAAATGACGGAGAAACGCGCCAAGCGCCCGCTGCTCCCCGGTGTGAAAGCGGATGCGGAAATCCAATCCATGATTCGCGTCGATCACGCGGGCGAGTATGGCGCGGTGCGAATCTATGAGGGCCAGCTTGCCGTGCTCGATGCGCGGCCGGCGTCGCGGGAAGCCGCCGCGACAATCCGCAAAATGGCCGAACAGGAACAGCATCACCTTGAGACATTCGACAAACTGGTCAACGAACGCCGCGTAAGGCCGACCGCGCTTGAACCGGTGTGGAGGATCGCGGGTTTTGCGCTGGGCGCGGCCACCGCCCTCATGGGCGAGAAGGCCGCGATGGCCTGCACCGCAGCGGTGGAAGAAGTGATCGACGAACATTATGCACGCCAGGTCGAGCGGTTGGGTCACGACGTGGCGCTCAAACGGACCGTGGAAGATTTCCGCGCCGAGGAGATCGCCCATCGCAATGAAGCGCTGGCGCATGGCGCGGAACAGGCGCCGGGCTATCGGTTTCTCAGCGAAACGATCAAGGCAGGCTGCCGGCTGGCGATCAAACTGTCGGAACGCATATGACGCCGGAGGGCGATCGCCATCAGCGGCTTCTGGGCGCCGCGCATCCGCGCCGTGCCAAATCCTCGGATGCGGCGCAACTCGCGCGGCTGTTCACGGCGGCATTCCAGAACGATCCCGTGTTCGACTGGATCGCACGGCGCGGACCCCGGCGCGCGGCTGGTCTCGAACGATTTTTTTACTGGCTCCTGCAGATGCGCGCGATCCCGTTCGGCGATGTGTGGATGGCGCCAGACGGCAGCGTGGCGACGGCCTGGCTGCCGCCCGACGTGCCGCCAAGCGCGGGCGGGTTCATGGAGCAAATTCGGCTGATTCCGCTGTTCTGGCGGCTGTGCGGATTTCCGCGCTTGCTGCGCGGCTCCGCCATGTCGGAGGCAATGGACAAAAACCATCCCCATGAACGGCACTATTATTTGTCGTTTATCGCCGTGGCACCCAGGCTTCAGGGTATGGGACTGGGCTCAGCTTTGCTGGACGCGAACCTCGCGCGCATCGACGAAACGGGCGTGCCCGCCTATCTCGAGAATTCGAATCCCAAGAATACGCGCCTCTATGAGCGCCATGGCTTTGCACGCCGGAAGAACATTGCGCCGCTCGGCGCACCGCCGCTCATTGCGATGTGGCGGAACGCCCGGCCACGCCCACTCGCCCCTCAGGGCTCCAGTTCGCTGTCCCAATAGAGGTAATCCGCCCAGGACTCGTGAAGATAATTGGGCGGAAACGATCGTCCATTGTTGCGCAACTCGTTGACCGTGGGCCTGTGCGGCCGCTGCCGCGGGTGCATACCCGAATGTTGGGCAAGCCTGCCACCCTTCAACAGATTGCAGGGCGCGCAGGCCGTGACCACATTGTCCCAGGTCGTCCGGCCGCCGCGCGAGCGCGGGATCACGTGATCGAAGGTCAGATCCTTGTCGTAGCCGCAATACTGGCACTCGAAGCTGTCGCGCAGGAACACATTGAACCGGGTAAAAGCGGGATTGCGCGCCGGTCTTACATAGGTTTTGAGGGACACAACCGACGGCAGCTTCATCATGAAGCTGGGCGAGCGCACCACGCGCTCGTACTCGGCCAGGATGTTCACGCGCTCAAGGAACACGGCCTTGATCGCATCCTGCCAGGACCAGAGTGACAGCGGATAATAGCTCAGCGGACGATGGTCCGCGTTAAGCACCAGCGCCGGGCAATTATCGGGTACTCGCTCGGCGGCTAACACGACGGCTCTCCCTTGAAGGCCAGTTCCTCCTTGCGGCGGCCCGGACTTTAAGGGCTCAGCGCCACCCTGCCAATACGCCCAAGACAGGCGGATTCTAGCCGATTCGCTGTGACCGTTCGGCGACAGGTCCCGTCAATCGTCCGTTGCGGTCCGGCCCTGCCGAAAGGACGGAACGAATCGCATCTACATTCGTTGGTGCTCGGGCAGGGGCCTATGTTTGCCGGATAACGTTGAGGTAAGGGTCAAGACGGGCCGTTTCGACCCGTCCGGGGGAGGCATTTCCCGTCCCGGTTGGAGTGTTGCTGATGTCCGAGCGAGCGGTGCCGCTGTTTGCCCTGAGGGATCCCGCCGGGATGCTCGCTGCGGCGCCCGATTTTATCGAAATGTCGCCCATTGCGATCTACGCTTGCGACGCAAAGGGGCGCGTGCGCTGGTTCAACGAGCGCGCTGCCGCACTTTGGGGACGCCGTCCCCGCATCGGCGACGACACCGAACTCTTTTGCGGCTCCTTCAAGCTGTTTGGCCTGGACGGAAGATTGATTTGTCGCGAAGAAACGCCAATGGCCCATGTGCTTGCGACCGGCGAAGCCGTCCATGGGCGCGAAGCGACCGTCGAGCGCCCCGACGGTTCTCGGGTCGCGGCGATGGTCCATATTGATCCGATCAAGGATGGCGAAGGCAATTTGCTCGGCGCCATCAATTGCTTTCACGACGTCAGCGAATTTCATCGGATCAAGACGGAGAACGCCGAAGGCGGCGCGATCGTGCGCCAGGTGCTCG
>JBEKLK010000335.1:0-4016 GCA_050010235.1 Rhizomicrobium sp. | reverse complement strand
CCCTGTCCAGTGCCATTTGCCGGGCCCGGACGTTCCTGGTTCGCCGCAGCCCTCACTAAGCGCTTGAAGATAAAGCATGATTTGCCACAGTTTACCCACGCTCGCATTCGCGTCATTTTGCTCGCAGCGCAACAAGAAAAACGTTCAGAGAGGCATTCATGACCGAAGTCGTCATCGTTTCGGGGGCACGCACGCCGGTGGGTTCGTTCAACGGCGCGTTTGCGGCCGTATCGGCGCATGAGCTCGGCAAGACCGCGATCATGGCCGCGCTCGCGCGCGCCGACGTGGCGCCCAAAGACGTGTCCGAGACGATCCTCGGTCAGATCCTCACGGCGGCGCAGGGTCAGAACCCCGCGCGCCAGGCCTCCGTCAATGCGGGCATTCCGTTCGAGACACCGGGATGGATCGTCAATCAACTGTGCGGCTCGGGCTTGCGCGCCGTGGCGCTCGGCTATCAGGCGATCCTCAACGGCGACTCTTCGATCGTCGTGGCCGGCGGCCAGGAATCGATGAGCCAGGCGCCGCATGCCGCCTATCTGCGCGCGGGCCAGAAGATGGGTGCGCTCGAATTCACCGACACGATGCTGAAGGACGGATTGTGGGATGCGTTCCACGGCTACCATATGGGCGTGACCGCCGAGAATGTCGCGCGCGAATGGCAGATCACGCGCGAGATGCAGGACCGTTTCGCCGTTGCGTCGCAGAACAAGGCCGAAGCCGCGCGCAAGGCCGGACGCTTCAAGGACGAGATCGCGCCCGTCACCGTGAAGGAACGCAAGGGCGAACGCATCGTCGACACCGACGAGTTCATCCGCGACGGCGTGACCTATGACGCGATCTCCGGCCTGAAGCCTGCTTTCCAGAAGGACGGTACCGTCACCGCCGCCAATGCCAGCGGCATCAATGATGGCGCGGCGGCTCTCGTGCTGATGTCGGCCAAGGACGCGCAGGCGCGCGGCCTCAAGCCGCTCGCGCGCATTGCGTCCTGGGCGCAGGCGGGCGTCGATCCGGCCCTGATGGGTTCGGGACCTATTCCTGCGTCCCGCGCGGCCCTCAAGCGCGCGGGCTGGCAGGCCTCCGATCTCGATCTCGTCGAAGCGAATGAGGCGTTCGCGGCCCAGGCCTGTGCCGTGAACAAGGACATGGGCTGGGACACCGCGAAGGTGAATGTGAACGGCGGCGCGATCGCCATCGGCCACCCCATCGGCGCCTCGGGCGCGCGCGTTCTTGTCACCCTGCTGCACGAAATGCAGAAGCGCGACGCGAAGAAGGGCCTCGCCACGCTGTGCATCGGCGGCGGCATGGGCATCGCGATGTGCGTCGAGCGGTAACGTTCTGAAGTTGCCGCGCGGCGTCCGGGCGGACTAGGTTTCACAAACAAGAACTCTTCGGGAGGATCGAATGGCGCGGGTTGCAATCGTCACGGGCGGAACGCGAGGGATCGGCGAGGCCGTGTCCGTCGCGCTGAAGCAGGCGGGCTACAAAGTCGCCGCGAATTATTGCGGCAACGACGAACGCGCCAGGGCTTTTACGGAAAAGACCGGCATCATCGCGTACAAATGGGACGTCGCGAGCTTCGAAGACTGCGCGGCAGGCGTGGCGAAAGTGGTGGCCGATCTCGGTCCCGTCGATATCGTCGTGAACAATGCCGGCATCACGCGCGATGGCACCATGCGCAAGATGGGCCGCGGCAGCTGGGACGAAGTGCTCGATACCAATCTCGGCGGCTGCTTCAACATGTGCAAAGCCGTGTGGGATGGGATGGTCGAGCGCCAATTCGGTCGCGTGGTCAATATCGGCTCGATCAACGGCCAGGCCGGTCAATACGGGCAAGTGAACTACGCCGCGGCCAAATCCGGCATTCACGGCTTCACCAAGGCGCTCGCGCAGGAAGGCGCGCCGAAAGGCGTGACCGTGAATGCGATCGCGCCCGGCTATATCGACACCGACATGGTGGCGGCGGTGCCAGCCAATGTGCTGGAAAAGATCGTCGCGAAAATTCCCGTCGGCCGCCTCGGCAAGGCGGCCGAGATCGCCCGCGGCGTATTGTTCCTTGTTGCCGACGACGCAGGCTTCGTCACCGGATCGACCATGTCGATCAACGGCGGCCAGCATATGTATTGAGGCCGTGCAGGCGCTCGCGGGATTTGCAGCGGACAAACTGACGCTGGAGCGGGGCGGGCGGGAGCTGTTTCGCGCGCTCAGTTTTCGTGCGCGCGCGGGCGACGTGATTGCCGTGGAAGGACCGAACGGCGCGGGCAAGACCTCGCTCCTGCGCCTGCTCGCCGGATTTCTTCCCCAGGCGTCCGGCACGATCGCGCTGACCACGGCCGACGGTTCAGAAATCATGGATTCCGAGGAGCGCGGATTATTCGTGGGCTGGCTCGGACATCAGGACGGCGTCAAGCCACAGCTCACGCCGACCGAAACACTTTCGTTTTTCGCGCGCTACTACGGCGCGTCGGGCGATATCGGCGCCGCGTTGGAGGATGTCGGTCTGGCGCGCGCGCGCGACCTGCCGGCGCAATATCTGTCCGCCGGTCAGAAGAAACGCCTCGCGCTCGCGCGGCTGAAGCTGAGCGAGCGGCCGCTCTGGCTGCTCGACGAACCGCTGGCATCGCTCGATGCAGCCGGCAAGGCATTGACGGCGCAATTCATCCGGGAGCATTGCCGCGCCGGCGGCATCGCGATTGCTGCCACCCACGAACCGCTCGGCATCGATGCCACGAGACTGTTGCTGGGGGATGCAAGTTGACGTCGTTCCTCGCCCTCGTCGCCCGCGACATCCGCCTCGCCACGCGTGCGGGCGGCAGTGCGATGCTTGCCATCGTGTTTTTCGCGGCGATGGCCGCCATCGTGCCGCTGGGTGTGGGCGCGGATCTCGCAGTGCTCGCGCGGATCGCGGGCGGCGTGTTGTGGGTCGCCGCCGTTCTCGCCGCGCTGTTGTCGCTCGATCGGCTGTTCCAACTGGATTTCGACGACGGCAGCCTGGACGCGATCGCGCTTGGTCCGTTGTCACTTGAATCGGTGAGCGCCGCCAAGATTCTGGCGCATTGGCTCACGACGGGGCTGCCGTTGACGGTTCTTTCACCGCTCCTGGCGCTTCTCTTCAACATGCCGCCGCAAGGTTACATGCCGCTGGTCGTATCGCTCGCGCTGGGCACACCCGCCGTCAGCGCCATCGGCGCGATCGGCGCGGGGCTGACGCTAGCAGTGCGGCGCGGCGGGTTGATCCTGCCGCTTCTCGTGATGCCGCTCGTCGTGCCCGCCGTTATCTTCGGCGCCGGTTCCGTGCTGGCGGCGCTGGATGGCCTGCCAAGCGCCGCGCTGGGGCTGCTGGCCGCGTTCTCGCTGGGGGCGGTGCTATTGTCACCCTTCGCAACCGCGGCCGCACTGCGGCTCAATCTCGCAGCGTGACCGCGATGCTTGCCGCCTTTTCACGAAAAGCCTAGAGGGACGGCGATGCTCAAATACGCCAATCCCACGCGGTTCATGGAGTTGAGCGGCGCGGTATTGCCATGGATCGCCGGCGCCGCAGCGATCCTTATTGCGGCCGGCCTTTACCTCGGTTTCACCGCACCTCCCGATTACCAGCAAGGCGACACTGTCCGCATCATGTATCTCCACGTGCCGGCCGCATTGATGGCAATGACGATCTACGGACTGATGGCGGCGGCATCGCTGGTGAGCCTCGTCTACCGCCATCCCCTGGCCGATGTCGCCGCGCGCGAAGCAGCCCCGCTCGGTGCGCTGTTTACCGCACTCGCGCTGATCACGGGTTCGCTGTGGGGCAAGCCGATGTGGGGAACCTATTGGGTGTGGGACGCGCGCCTGACCTCGTTCCTGATCCTGCTATTTCTTTATCTGGGCTACATCGCATTGTGGAACGCGATCGAAGACGAAATCCGCGCGGCACGCGCTGCGGCCATCCTCGCGCTCGTGGGCGCGGTCGATGTGGTGATCGTCAAATTCTCCGTCGACTGGTGGAGCACGCTCCACCAGGGCGAAAGCATTTT
>JBEKLK010000334.1:0-4025 GCA_050010235.1 Rhizomicrobium sp. | reverse complement strand
ATGGCGGCCACGTTGCGCATGTGGCCCGACGTCGATCTCGCAATGAAATTTCTGAAGAAGCTGACAACGCGCTCCCGCATTCAATATTGGCCGGGACCGGCGGCGCAGTTTCTTCTGGGCGGACTGACATTCGGGGAAGCCATAAAAAGCGCAACCGGATCCGCCGACATCGCACAGGCGAAAGAGATCGCCGAGCAAGATCTGATGAAGCGGCGTCACCTGACCGTCGCCCTCTTCGCCGCCGGCACGGAGCGGCGAATGTCCGGCAATGAGACAGGATGCCGGACGTTTTTCGCCGAATGCGCAAGCCTTACCAATCCGCTGGTCGAATACGAATGGTATCTTGCGAAAGGCGAAGTCGCGACTTCATCGCAAGCGTGAGCGCGCAACAGGTGGCGGATAGCCGAACGGCAAACTCGTATGGGATAGTGCACCGAAATGGCAAATTTCCCATTCAACGACCTTCACTCGTTCAAAGACTTCGTCGTCTTTGTGCAAATTTGTTCCGCCACCAAATTCCCGCAGCGAGAAGGAGCATTGGCGGACACGCCGTGGACTCTTGACCGGGCCTTTGAAGGGCTGCGGCTCGGTTTGGATATGGCGGTACAGGAAAAAGGCGAGCGTCGAGAGTTCGCAGAATCTCGCCGCCTGGTTGAGGAAGCTTACGATGCATACAAGTCAGGCGATGTTCGCTCGGGCTTCACGAAGTTGGAACAGGTTCAGAAACTCCTGAACAAAGTGCCGTCGCAGTAATATCTCAAATGACCAACGTAAATAGGAAGAATGCGGGGACGCGAAATCGATTTCCGAACTTTCCCGCGGCGACGGCGGTCGACTCACCTGTTCTCCGGATTAAGCGTCCCCGTATTCCGCCTGAATTCGCAGGTCTTTTCCTACGGGTTGTCGACAACCGCGAGGATGGTCGGCTTTCCGCCGGAGCTGATCGAAGCGGCGTGCGCGAGCGCCTCCTGGCCTCCGGTTGAGGCTGCGCAGGCCTTCATGGCGTCGACCGTCGGGAAACTCACATCCGAAATGAGATGAAAGGCGGGCTGGGAACCCGCCGGCCCGATGACACGCTTTGTCACGACGCCTGTGGCGCCCATGAGCCTAGGGCCCGCATAGGGCAAATGCTCGTCGCGATATGCGCGGTCGAAACTCTCCGCGTTCTTCGGTTGGGGGTAGAGGATCAATAAGTGAGCGGCCATTGGTTGCTCCTGTTCTCTGCATCCGATTGTCCGATGCTAGGGCGGGGCTGCCGACTTATGCGGTATGAAATCCGGACCGCGTCGCGGTGAATTCGGCGATCGGGTAAGGAGAGCACCGCGCCATCACCGCACGCTTGCACGGGCCAGCGCGCCGTCCCGCTTGCGGCGCGAGGTGGTGCTCGTTTTCCGGTTTCGACGAGCCGGACCGATATCGGCGAACTGGTACCGCTCGAACAGGTTCGGAAAGGTGCGCGCCAATCCCTTCGGCCCCTCGACAACCAACCCCCGGCGTTGAGCCTCAAGGAAGCTGAAATCCCCGCGCCACCACCCCGCCAGAACGGAGAGCTCGGTGCGAACGCGCAGCGGCTCCGGAAATCCGGGGTTTTGCGCGCACAGCGAAATTTCCTCGCGCCGCAGCAGCATGAATCGCGGCAGCCGCCTGCCCTGCACATCGAAGCGAATGACGAGAGGCTGGCTCGGAAGTGCATCCATGCGCACGCGACGGTGCATGTCGACGAGCACGGGATCCAGATCGAGATCCTCCTTCTCGGAGCGTCGCGGCAGCCATTTCTGACCCCAGCCGGCCAGGTTGCCCAACAGCAACGACAATTCCCGGCCCGATTCCGTGAGCACATATTCGGGGCCATGGTCCCCATCGACCCGCGCAATGGCGCCGATATGCAACAGATCCTGCAGTCTCTCGGACAGCACAGACTTGGAGATTCGCGGAATACCGCGGCGGATATCGTTGAAGCGGCAACTGCCGCACAGGAGCTCGCGGACAATCAGCAACGTCCAGCGGCCGCCAAGAAGATCGAGTGTTCGCGCAATCGAGCAGAACTGGCCATAGCCCGTCATGCGGCCGAGATTAGCACGCTGCCAGCGGATAGACAGGTACGAATTCCGTACCGGAGGTTGGTACCGCCAGGCGTGGCCTTCGACGCGAACGCGCGAAATCGAATCCTGGAATACGGGGAGGCAAAATCATGGTGGCCGGAGCCATCATGCCGCGGCCATTTCGACGGATGATATTGCGGTTGCGCCGGGTCAGGAGGACGCTTCGCCCTCCGCGGCCACACGGATTTCGGCTGCGGCGAGCATAGCCTTGAACCGCGGATCGTCGCGAATGGGGTCAAGGTCCGGGTCGGCCTTGGCGTGCTTCAGGAACCCGGTGTTCCAGGTGGCGAAGACAGGACCAAGCATCTCCAGCGCGCTGTCGGTATCCTTTAGCTGAGTCACGAACACGCACGCGAAATTGTAGCGCATGTTCATGTTGTCGGGATCGATCAGCAACGCGCGACTGACCCAATCCTTGGCGCGATCGCGTTCACCCAGCACCGCAAGGGCATTGGTGCCGGCGGCCATGGCCGCGCCGTTGTTCTGATCCAGCATCAGCGTCTTTTCCGCCCGCGCAAGCGTAAGCCGCGCCGCGCGCACCAGCGCGTCCTTGTCGCCGATTGCATTGTAGCAGGTGATCAACATCAGGGCGGAATTCCAATCCGTCTCCATCAGAGCCGCGGCTTTCTCGAAATAACGCGCCGCGTCCACCATGTCGCGCTGGCGGAAGCTCAGCCGCGCGGCCGACTTGTTGACCTCGTAGGATTCAGCGTCGAGGCGCAACGCGACGGCGATTTCGGCGGACGCTTCGTCGGTGCGCCCGAGATCGGACAGAACCCTCGCCTTGATCGCGTGGGCTTCCGGCAGATCGGGATCCAGCACCAGTGCGTGCTCCGCGGCCGTCAGCCCGTCGTCGGTCTTGATCCCGTGCGTGAAGCGCAAAATCATCTGGCCGAGCGCCATCAGGGCCCAGGCTTGCGCATAGTTCGGATCGATCTCGGTCGCGCGCCTGCACAGGCGCACGATGGCTTCGGTGCGGTTGGAATCGCCTTCGTTTCCGATCACATAATTCTGCCGCGCCATCAGGTAGAGATTGTAGGCCTCGGCATTGCTCGTTCCGCGCCGCTCGATGGCCTTCTTCTCTTCGGGCAGAAGCCTGAGCCTCAGCGCCTTCACGATCGCTTCGGAAATCTCGTCCTGCAGCGCGAAGATGTCGTCGAGATTGCGGTCATAGCGTTCGGCCCAGGAATGTTCGCCGGTCGTGCCGTCGATCAGCTGCGCGGTGATGCGCAGCCGGTTGCCGGCCTTGCGCACACTGCCTTCAAGGATGTGACTGACCTTCAGCTGTTTGGCGATTTGCGGGATGTCCACGCTCTTGCCCTTGAACTGAAAGGCGGTGTTGCGCGCGATGATGCCCAATGCCGAAACCTTGCTCAGGTCGGTGATGATGTCTTCGCTGATGCCGTCGCTGAAATATTCCTGCTGCGGGTCGTCGCTCATATTGGCGAAGGGCAGCACGCAGATCGAAAGGCGCGTGCTGCGCGCGGCTTCGGGCTTGGCCTGCACGGCGAAGACGTGGATCGGCCGCTCGATGTTCTTGACCGTGTGCTCGCCCATGTCCTTGTAGTCGGCCTGTATCTTGCCCGCCAGGTGATCGCGCGTGCCGCTGGATATCGCCACGCCGCCAGGCTCGGCCAGAGCCTGGATGCGTGCCGCGACATTGACGCCATCGCCATAGATGTCGTCGCCTTCCACGATCACATCGCCGAGGTTCACGCCGATGCGGTAGCGGATGCGACGGGCCTCGGGCGCCTGCGACTCGGTTTCGGCCGTTGCCGCCTGGATCGCGAGCGCGCATTGCACGGCGGAGACGACGCTGGCGAATTCGACCAGCGCGCCGTCGCCGATCAGCTTGACGATGCGGCCATCGAAGGCCGCGACCTGGGGATCGAATGTGGCGCTTCTGTTTGCCTTGAGCCGCGC
>JBEKLK010000333.1:0-4026 GCA_050010235.1 Rhizomicrobium sp. | reverse complement strand
GCACTTCGCTGCGCGCCAACGACCTTCCCGACAATCTGTCTGCCGTCCGTTCCGCCATTGAGGCGGCCGTGCCCCATGGACGCACGGACAATGGCGGCGCCAACGATCGGGGCGCCTGGCATGACGTGCCCGACAGCGTGGCGCAGACGATGACCGATGCAACCGGTCTCGCCACGCGGCTTGTCGCGATCTGCGACAAGCATCCCAAGATAGCTCGCGCGGCCAAGCGCGCGCCGCATCATCTGGGAACGCTCGGTACCGGCAATCACTTCATCGAGCTCTGTCTCGACGAGGAGGGCGCGGTGTGGGTGATGCTGCATTCGGGCTCGCGCGGCATCGGCAACCAGATCGGGCAGTACTTCATCGAGCGGGCCAAGGAGCAGATGCTCCGCTGGTTCATCACCCTGCCCGACAAGGACCTCGCCTATCTCGTCGAGGACACGACCGACTTCAACGACTATGTCGAGGCGGTCGAGTGGGCGCAGAACTTCGCGCTCGAGAACCGCGCCACCATGCTGGCCGCGACGATGCGCGCGATCGAGACGGCGCTCGGCCGCACGTTCGAGTGGGGTTCTGTCGCGGTGAACTGTCACCACAACTATGTCGTGCGCGAGAACCATTTCGGCGCGAATGTGTGGCTGACGCGCAAGGGTGCGGTGCGGGCGCGCGAGGGCGATCTCGGGATTATCCCGGGCTCGATGGGCGCGCGGTCGTTCATCGTGCGCGGCAAGGGCCATGCGGACTCGTTCCACACCTGCTCTCACGGCGCGGGCCGTGCCATGTCGCGCAATGAGGCCAAGCGTCGGTTCTCGCTGGAGGACCACGCGAAGGCCACCGCTGGTATCGAGTGCCGCAAGGACGCGGACGTCATCGACGAGACGCCCATGGCCTATAAGGACATCGATGCCGTCATGGCCGCACAGGCCGATCTTGTGGACATCGTCCACACGCTTCGGCAGGTGGTCTGCGTAAAGGGTTGAAATCGGCGCCGGCAGCGAAAGCTTCCGGCGCCTTTTTCATTTGTGACTCGCGAGCCACAGCGCGCCGGAATGACGCCAAATTGCAGTCCCCGCGTTGACTTTGCCCGATCTCCGGCGTAGCAAACTGCCCATCTCGCGGACATGGGGTCCGCGCGATTCGAGCGAGCCCAAGAATGCAAATCACGATCTGCCCGGTATTCACGGCCGTGCCGTCCGCCCTTATGGGCGGCGGGATCGCCGTTTCGGCTCGCGAGGAGAACGCCGCATAGTTTTGCGTCCGTTCAATGGTTCACCCCTCCCGAGCCCGACAGGCGCTTCGGAGGGGTTTTTTGTTTCCCCCAGGGCACCTGCCGGGTTCGGGCATTGAAGAAAAAGCCCGTGTCATGACTGATATTGCAGACATCGATCTTTCCCAGGCCGGCGAACGCGTCGTCGGACACGGCCTGGATGCATGGTTCGCCGAAGCCGGGCAATTGCTGCGGCTCGCGGTGCCGCTGGCGCTCACCCAGCTGTTCCAGATGGCGATCATGAGCACCGACACGTTCATGCTGGGTCATCTCGGCAAGACCGCGCTCGCCTCGGCCGCTCTCGGCAACACGGTGTTCTTCTTCTGCTGGCTGGTCGGCTGCGGGCCGGTGTCCGCGGTGGCTCCCATGATCGCCCACATCCTGGGTGCGCGCGCGACCAACCGCGCCGGCGTGCGCGCCGTCGTGCGCATGGGTTTCTGGTCGGTGCTGATGATTTCGGTGCCGCTTCTCGTCCTGTTGCTGTTCACGAAGAACATTCTGTTGCTGCTGGGCCAACAACCGGCGCTGGCCGCGGGCGCGGGACGTTTCGTGAGCATGCTGTGCTGGGGCCTGCCCTTCTCGTTGGGCTACCAGGTGCTGCGCAATTTCTCGACCGCGCTGTCGCGGCCCACGACGTCGCTCATCGTGATGGGTGTCGCTGTGCTGTTCAACGCGGCGGGCGACTATGCGCTGATCTTCGGCCATTTCGGCGCGCCGAGACTGGAACTCGTCGGTTCGGGCATCGCGAGCGCGTGCTCCTACGCCTTCAGCTTCTTAGTGATGCTGGCCGTGATCTGGCTGACGCCGAGCTTGCGCGAGGTCCGCATCTTCCACCGCTTCCGCTTTCCCCATTGGGAGAAGCTGATCGAAGTCTACCGGCTGGGAATGCCGATCGGACTGACCATGATCTTCGAGGCGATGCTGTTCAATTCCGCCACCTTGATCATGGGCACGTTCGGCACCGCATCGGTGGCGGCCCATCAGATCGCGATGATCATTCCGTCGATTACGTTCATGGTGCCGCTGGGCATCGGTATGGCGGCCACCGTGCGCGTGGGGTTGGGCGCCGGCGCGCGCGATGCCGAAGCGGCGCAACGCTCCGGCTATGTGGCGATGATCATCGGCGCGGGCTTCATGAGCGTGACCGGTATCTTCATCTGGATGTTTCCGGCGCAGATCGCGAGCGTGTGGTTCTCCGACCCCGCGGCCAATGCCGACGTGATTGCGATTGCCGTGGTGTTCCTGCACGTCGCCGCGGCATTCCAGGTTGTGGACGGCTTGCAAGTGGTCGCGGCCCTCAGCCTGCGCGGGCTCAAGGATGCGCGCGCTCCCATGTGGATCGCGGCCGGCAGCTACTGGCTGGCGGGCTTTCCCGTGTGCATCGGTCTCGCGTTCGGCCTGCACATGAAAGGCTTCGGCATCTGGATCGGCCTCGCCTTCGGCCTGTTCGTCGCCGCCACTGCGATGTGCGCGCGGTTCCGGTATCTGTCGAGATTGAGGTGAAGTAACGCTGGCGCTCGAAAGTCAAACGCCGAAAATTCCCTTGAGGTAATCGTTCAGCAGCCGGCCTTGCGGATCCAGTTCGCGGCGGAGCGCGAGGAAGTCGTTCCAGCGCGGATAGAGCGCGGCGAAATCCACGCCCGTCAGCGAATTGAGCTTACCCCAATGCGGGCGCCCGCCATGCCGGCGCAGGATAGGTTGCACAACCCGGAACATGAATTCGTAGTCGTCCTTATAATAGGTGTGGACCGCGATCGAACCGCGCGGGCCGCCCTGAAACGGCGACAGCCACGCATCGTCCGGCGCGATCCGCCGCGCCTCGATGGGAAAAAACACATCCGGGCGCGTCGCCTCGATGGTGTCCACCACTTCGCGCAGTGCGCCCAGTTGCGCCTCGGCCGGCAGATGGAACTCCATTTCGTTGAAGCGGACGGGCCGTTCGGTCGACAGCAGCTTCCAGCCTTCGTCGATCGCTTCTTCGGGATTGGCTTCCGCCGAGGCAAGAAGAACGCGCGCCGCCGCCTTGCGCACCGCATTGGAGAAACCGAACAGATTGCGCAGGGTCTTCAAGAGATCGAGGAACTGCGAATCCGTTTCGGGTCCGCGGGGTTTCGCGGGCTCGTCCGTCTCGTCATGGGTGATATTGGCGGCCAGCCCCGTGAACGGCACAGCATAGAATTCGAAGTTGCGATGCGCATTCCAGCGCTCTTCGGCCTTGGCCAAAGTGTCTTCGAACGATTCCAGCCATACGCGGCGATGCAGCCTTTTGTTGGGAATCGTGGTGAGTTGCACTTGCGTGATCGTGCCCAGCGATCCAAGCGACACGCGCGCGGCGTTGAAGATGTCCGGATTCTTCTCGGCGCTGCAATCCAGGACGTTGCCGTCGACAGTCGCGAGCCGGAGCGCCGTCACGTCGCCATGCAGCGCGGGGAGATGTTTGCCCGTGCCGTGCGTGGCCGTGCCCAGCGCGCCGCCGATGGATTGCTTGTTGATATCGGGAAGATTGGCCATCGCGCGGCCTTTGCCGGCGAGCGCCGGTCCCAGATCGCCCAATCGCGTGCCGGCCCATGCCGTCGCCCGGTCGCCATCGACCGCGACGAGACCCGCAAGCGAGTCCAGCGACACGAGCGTGCCCGACGTCGGCACCAGAGGCATGAACGAATGACCCGCGCCCACCACGCGGATCGGCGCCGGCGCGGTTTTCAGGAGATGCGCCATCTCGTCTTCGGTGGAGGGTGCCGCGCGCAATTGCGGATAGG
>JBEKLK010000332.1:0-4032 GCA_050010235.1 Rhizomicrobium sp. | reverse complement strand
GGTCACCGAGAACTGCTGGCCGACTTCTTCCAGCGTGTGGTCGGTGTTCATGCCGATGCCGAAGCGCATGCGCAGCACGCGCTCTTCGCGCGGCGTGAGCGAGGCAAGCACGCGGGTGGTGGTCTCGCGCAGGTTCGACTGGATCGCGGCGTCGATCGGCAGGATCGCGTTCTTGTCCTCGATGAAGTCGCCGAGGTGCGAGTCTTCCTCGTCGCCGATCGGCGTTTCGAGCGACAGCGGCTCCTTGGCGATCTTGAGGACCTTGCGGACCTTTTCGAGCGGCATGCCGAGCTTCTCGGCCAGCTCCTCCGGGGTCGGCTCGCGGCCGATCTCGTTGAGCATCTGACGCGAGGTGCGCACGATCTTGTTGATCGTTTCGATCATGTGCACCGGGATGCGAATGGTGCGCGCCTGGTCGGCGATCGAACGCGTGATCGCCTGCCGGATCCACCACGTCGCATAGGTCGAGAACTTGTAGCCGCGGCGGTATTCGAACTTATCGACCGCCTTCATCAGGCCGATATTGCCTTCCTGGATCAGGTCGAGGAATTGCAGGCCGCGATTGGTGTATTTCTTGGCGATGGAGATCACGAGCCGGAGATTGGCTTCGATCATCTCCTTCTTCGCCTGGCCGGATTCGCGCTCGCCCTTCTGCACCGTCTGCACGATGCGGCGGAAATCCACGATCGACTGGCGCATTTCCTGCGCCAGCGTCTGGATCTCGTCGCGATGCTGCTTGATGCGGTCGCGTTCTTCCTGGACGAAATCGTGCCAGCCCATGCCCGACAGGCGGCCCACGCGGCGGGCCCAATTGGGATCGAGCTCGTTGCCGAAATGCTGCTTGAGGAAATCGACGCG
Organism: Rhizomicrobium sp.; assembly: GCA_050010235.1. Lineage (GTDB taxonomy): Bacteria > Pseudomonadota > Alphaproteobacteria > Micropepsales > Micropepsaceae > Rhizomicrobium. Next base: position 3,174 of record JBEKLK010000332.1, on the reverse strand, counting down.
GTCGACGCCATGCGCCTCGGCGAGCCGGAGCAGGCGGCCCTCCAGCGACACCAGCCGGCGATTGATGCCGTACATCTGGTCGACAAGCGCTTCGATGCGGTTGTTGTTGAGCTTGAGGCTCTTGACCAGATCGACGGTCTCGACCCGCAGCTTCTTGAATCGGCGTTCCTGACCCGTGGACAATTCATCGGCAGACAACGCCGCTTCGACGGATGCGTCCTGCAGGCGGCCGAGCTTCTTATAAAGCGCAGCGATCTGGTCGAGGGTTTCGAGAACCTGCGGCTTGAGCGCGGCTTCCATCGCGGAGAGCGACAGATTGCCTTCGTCGTCGAAATCCTCGGCGTCGGCCGCGGCCGCATCGGCGATGGCCGCTGCCTCGGCTTCATCGACCGGCTCGGTCGGCTTCGGCGGTTCGGGCTTCTTGAATTCGGGGCGCGGCGGGATGGGCGCCTGTGCGACATAGGGCTGTGCCACATGCGGTTGGTTTACATGCGCTTGGGCTGCCTGCGGAAGCGGCGAGCCGTGGCCGTTCATCAAAGGCGGGTTGGGCGGCATGCCCGGCAAGCCGGGCGATCCCGGCGGAATGGTCGGCTGCCCGTCGGGCCCCGCGCCATACATCGCTTCGAGATCGATGATGTCGCGCAACAGAACCTTGCCTTCGTTGAGCTCGTCGCGCCACACGGTGAGCGCTTCGAATGTCAGCGGGCTTTCGCACAAGGCGCCGATCATCAATTCGCGACCGGCCTCGATGCGCTTGGCGATGGCAATTTCGCCTTCGCGCGAGAGCAATTCGACCGAACCCATTTCGCGCAGATACATGCGCACGGGATCGTCGGTGCGATCATATTGTTCGCCTTCTTCGCCCGTCTTGACGGCGACCTGCTTGCCTTCGGCGAGCGCAGGCACTTCGGCCTGTTCTTCCTGCTCTTCGCTTTCGACGACGTTGATGCCCATCTCGCTGAGCATCGCCATCGTGTCTTCGATCTGCTCGGAAGACGTCTTGTCGGACGGAAGAACCTTGTTCAGTTCGTCATAGGTGACGTAGCCGCGCTGTTTCGCGCGGGTGATCATTTTCCGCACGCCCACATCGGACATGTCGAGCAATGGCGAATCGGCATCGTCGCGCTGTGTGGACGGATCGCCGGGCTCGCCCGGAGCTTTCGCGCCCGGCTTCACCGGGGGAACGACCTTGCCGTCGATCTTTTTCAGCGCTTGGGCCAATACGGGCTTCTTTCCGGGGACGGCGGCAGGCGCCTTGGCCTGCGGTTTCTGTTCGGCCTTGAGAGCCTTGGAGTCTAACGCTTTGGATCCGGGCTTCGCCTTCACAGGCGCCTTCGAATCGGCTTTCGCGTCGACTTTCAGTTCGACTTTCGCGCCAGGCTTGACCGGCTTCGCTGCGGCTTTCGCCGTCGTCGCGGGCTTCGGCGGCGATTTCTTGACAGCCGCTCCCTTTGAGGCCGCGGATTTCGCCGCACCCTTCAGGGGTTTCGGCTTTGCGGGGACGTGCTTGGCGGGAGCCTTGGCCGTCTTCTTTGCGTGCGGTTTCGTCGTCATTCTTCGTTCGTCGCTCGATACTGCCCGCGGGGGCCGCCAATTTGCTCAAATTCCGCTACGGCCGGAAAGCTCTCAATCGTGGTGGGGCGGAGAAAGAAGGCGATGGGCGTCGCTCCAGCTTTCCTCGGTCGCCTCGGAATTGAAACGCTCCACAGCGCGCTTCCGTTCGGGATCGAGTTCCGCCATCTCCCGCAACTGCGTTGCGGCACGGAGCCAGCGAGCCTCGACATCTTCGGCATCCCCCCCGTCAGTCATTTCGTGCGCCGGGCCAATGTCGCCGGATGCTCGTCGTGCCCTGAGGCGCGCAACGAGATCGGACATGCCCGAGCGGACGAGATGGTCCTCCAGCCTCCCAGTTTCAAGCCTGAAGCCGGAGGCGGCGAGGTTTAAGAGTTCATGCCGCAGGCTGTCAAGCGAACGGTCCGAAAACGGCAGTGTGGCAAGGGTTTCGCCGTGCTTGAGGGCGATTTCCGGGTGCTGGACCAGCAGGGCCGCGAGCTCCAATTCCTTGAGGTGCAACACCCCCGTCCGGCCCGAGCGGGCAAGAAGGCTGTTGCGGACGGCAGGGGACACATTCTCGATCGGGCCGGGCCGGAAAGGTGCATTGGAGTATCCTCCGCGGCGGGGTGCCTGGTCCCGCCGGGGCTTCCACTCCTGGCGCGGCGCGCGGCGCTTGAACGCGTCGAACACTTTCTGGTCGAACTCGCGGCGGTAATAGTCCGCGATCTTGGAATCGCCGATTTGGGCCACGATCTCCCGCAGCGATTTTTCGAGCCCCGCCCGCCGCTCGGGGGTGGAAAAGTCCTTGCCCTCGGTCTCGACCCGCCACAGCACCTGGGCCAGCGGAAGCGCGTCGTCCAGCACCTTCTTCATCGCGCCAGTTCCCTGCGAACGAATGAAACTGTCCGGGTCTTCGCCTGGGGGAAGAAACGCGAAGCGCAGGGACTGTCCGGGCTTCAATTGGGCCAGCGCCAGCCGCGCTCCGCGCTGCGCCGCGCGCAGGCCCGCGTCGTCGCCGTCGAAAGACAGGATCGGCTCGGGTGCCACCCGCCAAAGAAGTTCGAGTTGGTCCTCCGTGAGCGCCGTGCCCAGCGGCGCCACCGCAGCTTCGAAACCGCCTCGCACCAGCGCGATCACGTCCATATAGCCTTCTGCGACGACGATCGTGCCGGTCTTGAGCGCGGCCGCGCGGGCCGTTGCGAAATTGTAGAGCAGCTGACCCTTCGAGAAGAGCGTCGTCTCACCCGTGTTGATGTATTTGGGCTTGGCATCGGCTTCGAGCGCGCGCGCACCGAACGCAACCCCGCGGCCGCGGCCGTCGGAGATGGGAAACATCAGCCTATCATAGAAGAAAACGCGCGGACTGCGTCAATCATCGGCCGGACGGACAAGGCCGGCCGCGACCATATCGTCGAGCGAAATATTCTTCGCCTTCAGATGACCCAGCAGCGAAATGTTCGAATCGGGCGAATAGCCAAGCCGGAATTGCCCAATCGTCGCGTCATCGATCCCGCGCGAGACCAGATATTCGCGCGCCGCCGTGCCGCCTCGCGTCCGCAATTGCTCCTCGAAGAACACGCAAGCGGTTTCGGCGATTTCGTAGAGCGATTTCCTTTTTTC
>JBEKLK010000331.1:0-4033 GCA_050010235.1 Rhizomicrobium sp. | reverse complement strand
CTCCATTCCCGGCGGGCTGATCATGCCGGCCATCGAAGCCGTGTTGACGATATGGCCGCCTTCGCCGTGGCTCTTGATCAGCGGCACGAAGGTTTCGAAACCGTAGATCACGCCTTTGAGATTGACGTCGATGATCCAGTCCCAGTCGCGCTCGCGCAGCGTGCCCATGGGGCCGCCGACCGCGACACCGGCATTGTTGCACACGATATGGACCTTGCCGAAGGCCGCGAGCGTTTCCAGCGCCGCGCGCTGCACCGCGCCGCGTTCCGTCACGTCGCACAATACGGGCAACGCCTTGATCTGCTCGTTGGCAAGCCGCTCCACGGCGCCTTTGGCGCCGGCCAGATCAATATCGGCGACCGCGACATTCATGCCCGCGCGACCGAAGGCGCGGGCCATCGCAAAGCCGATCCCGCTGCCGCCGCCGGTGACGAAGGCGGTCTTGCCTTTGAAATCCTTGATCATGCCGCCTCTTTGCGTTCGAGGGCGTTGAAGCGCTGCAGCAAATCGCGGCCATTGGGTTGACCGGCGAGAACTGCAGTGAGTTCCTTGCGCTCCTGTTCGCGGGCGTAATCCGCGTTGGTCACGGCGTGCCACTGCACCATGCCGCGCCACACCGGATCGATCATCGCGGCGCCGGAAATGCGCTTCTGATCCAGCGTCTTGAAGGTGAAACTGCGCAATTCGGAAATGATGACCGCCAGGTAGCCTACATGCGGCGCTTCATCCTGCCGGATGCGGTCGACGAGTTCGGCGGCATGCAGCGCGGCCGCGCGGCGGTCGGCGAAATTGTCGGGATCGCGCATCACGTCGGTCACGAACGCGAAGAAATTCTCCGCGCGCACTTCGATCATCAGCACATTCATCAAAAGCAGGATCCAGTCCTCATGCTCCTTGGGAATCTGGGGCATCAGCCGGCCGACTTCGGGCCGCCCAAGGCTCACGGGGATGGTGGGAACGGGATAGGCGTTCTTGCCGAACAGCATGTCGCGCGCGGCAAACCACATCGTATCGTGGCCGCCCTCGCCCCGCTCGGGGCTTCCGCCTTCGTCGAGGCCATGCGCGACCAGCAGGCCCTTGTTCAGATGACCCACGGCCGTCTGCGAAATGTCGTCCACGATGACGGCCTGGAAATCCGGCGCCACCGCTTCCGCGAGATGGCGGCCGCGCGCTTCGATCACGCCGGTGACGGTCAGCGAATCCCAAAACGTCTGGCCCAGGCCGAGCCCCAGAAGAAGTTTCTGCTGCGCCGTGGACGGATAATGGTCGCGCACGATCAATTGCTGCGACGCGTCGACCAGATCGTGACCTTTGGATTTCAGCGCGTCGGACCAGGCGTTGATGGCAGGCCAGCGGTTGAGCGTGCGGGGCGAAATGTAGGTGCCCGCGGCATCGAAACCGCCATGCAGCCGGTAGCCCGCTTCTTCATGGGGTTTGGCGTAAGGATGATGGGCGAGGATTTCGTCCGTGGAATAGGAAAGCTTCGTCATTCAGTCCTCCGTCGGCCCGTTCCCGGACTGCGCCGGGTCCTACTGATAATTTGTCAGTTCGCTCGTGGTGTCAATCGGGACAACACGATTCGTCCTTAAGAAACCACGCTTTCGTGGCGAGCCCGTTAATGTCGGGTCCGCCTGCTTAAGAATTTGGGCACCTTTCAAGGCCTGAGCGCCCGAACCAGGAATTGCGTGAGATTGCGCACGACGTCTTCCTGGGTGCGGCCGCTGCGGTAGCCTTCGCTGGCCGCCTGGTGGATGGCGCCCAGAATCGCCTGGCCCACGATGTCGGGATCGTAGCCGGCGGACACCCGGCCGTGGCCTGCCGCGCTGCGCACGATCGAGGCCCAGTCGCTGCCCCAGCGCTGCAACAGCGGGATCGCCTGCACGCCTTCCGCGTCGATCACCGCCTCGTCCGTCATGGCCGCGTTGAGCACGCCGGGATGGCTTTGGGAATATTCGTAGATCGCCCGCAGCGTGTTGGCGATCAACTCTTCCAGCGTTTGCTGGGCGCCGACACGCGCGCGCACGCAACCGTCGAGTTCCGTCCTTGCGTCTTCGACGAATGCGAGGAAGCAGGCCCGCTTGTCGGGATAGTGGAGATAGAACGTGCCGTGTCCGAGCCCTGCTTCGCGCGCGATGTCCTGCGGCCTTGTCGCGTGATAGCCGCGCTCGACGAACAATTTGCGCGCCGCCCGCTTGATCTTCGCAAGGCTCTCGGGCTTGCGCCGCGCAGGCCTGGGATCGTCGAGCGGCTTGTCGAGTATGGGAGCGCGCATCGCCGATATTCGTATCCGGCGGCCGTTGGAGTCAAATCGGTAGGTCGCTCGGGAGCGTCCTAGTTTGAATTTTTCAGGAGGCCTTTGCCGAACTCCATCAAGTCTGACACTTCCGGCGGGATCGACTTCCAGAGGCCAATGGCGCCAGGAAAGCCGCTGGCATTGTGAGCAGCCTGCGCCTTCGCATCGTCTATGTCCGAAAACCAATTGTCCCCGATGAAGCCGTCCGGGAAAAACGTATAGAGAAACACTGCCGTGGAGGTTGAATCGGTTTCGATGATCAGGACCACGTTGCCAGCTTGGGCATAGAAGTGCTCGGTCATCTCCAGGCCCTCCGCTCTTCCACGATAGCCGCTCGCATGGCATCGCGCGGCCCGATTATCTACGCGATGTATAACACGGCGACGGATTCCACTGCCATGGCGGCGGGAGTTTCTGATAGGCTCTGAACGCCTGGGGAATTGTTGGAGCAGACATTCACGTGAGATTTGTGGCTTCCGGATCAGTGTTCGCCGTGATGATCGCTACGTCCGCGCTTACGGTGGCGTGGGGCTCTGCACGCCACTATGTTTGGAATCGCGATCAAGCCATAATCATCGCAACGCGCGCGTGTGGCTCTTTAGCGGAACCTCTAGTCGCTCATCCTTGGCATGCTCGCCTTAGAAACGGAACTTGGTTCGTGTGGAAGTTGGATGGACAGGTGCAGGTCTCGATAAACGCCGTTGATGGCAGACCTCAAGACTGCATTTTCTGGTCCGGGGATCGAGAGACCAGCCCACCCCGAAATTCAAATTAGGACACTCCGCGCCGTCCCGCCTATTTCGCGCCGGCCCGCATCGCGCGCCAGACTCGTTCCGGCGTCGCGGGCATGTCGATATGGGCCACGCCGATTGCGTCGGAGATGGCTGCTATCACCGACGGCAGCGCGCCCACCGTGCCCGCTTCGCCGCAACCTTTCGCGCCCATCGCATTCGTCTTGCACGGGAACTGCTCGAACGCGAATTCGATATCGGGCAGATCGTCGGCGCGCGGCATCGCGTAGTCGGTGAAACTCGCGGTCACGATCTGGCCCGTCTCCGCGTCATAGACGCAATTCTCCAGCAGCGCCTGGCCCAACCCTTGCGCCACGCCGCCATGCACCTGACCCGCCACCAGCATCGGATTGATGATGCGGCCGAAATCGTCCAGCACGCGATAGGAAACGACGTCGACCTTGCCCGTGTCGGGATCCACTTCCACTTCGCAGATGTGGCAGCCGTTCGGGAACGTCGACGCGCTGCCCTGATAGAGCGCGTCGGTGTCGAGCCCGTTTTCGAAGCCGGGAAGCTTTTCGCGTTTCAGCGTCACGGCCAGCTCGCTCACCGTCATCTTGCGATCCGAACCCGCAACCTGAAACGAACCAATGCCTTCCACGATGTTGAACCCGACATCCTTGCCGCCCGCCTGCATCACCTGGCCCGCGGCCGTCTTGCCTTTCGCGATCACGCCGTCCGACGCCATTTCGAGCGCGCCGCCGGCCATGTTGAGCGAGCGCGAGCCGCCGGTGCCGCCGCCGTTCACCCAGTCGGAATCGCCCTGCTTCACCACAATGGATTCGAACGGCACGCCGAGACGCTCGGCCACCACTTGCGCGAAGGCCGTCTCATGGCCCTGCCCGTTCGATTGCGTGCCGACATAAAGCTCGACTGCGCCGTTGTCGGTGAACTTCACGGCGGCAGGCTCGCTGCCGGCCGCCGCGGTGATCTCGACATAATAGGCGAT
>JBEKLK010000330.1:0-4037 GCA_050010235.1 Rhizomicrobium sp. | reverse complement strand
CGCGGGGCTCGAGATTGGTCAGGATGGCCGCGAGATCGCCGGCCTTGGCGAGCACGGGGCCGGAGGTCGAACGGAAATTGACCCCGAGTTCGCGCGCCACGATCTGCGCCAGTGTGGTCTTGCCGAGGCCGGGCGGCCCGGAGAACAGCACGTGATCCAGCGCTTCGGAACGGGCGCGCGCCGCTTCGATGAAGACCGAGAGATTTTCGCGCGCCTGTTTCTGGCCCACGAATTCCGCCAGCCGCTTGGGCCGCAAGCTCGCTTCCAGCGAATCCTCTTCGGCGCGCGCCGGCGCGACGAGGCGGTCAAGATCGGGTTTGGTCTTTGGCGCGGCCATTCTTGCGACTCTCTCAGCGCTCCCAGGGATTAAACACGTTCAACCCGACAAATGCGAAATCCCGGACATTGCGCGTGACGAGTGTCAGCGAGCGCTCGATAGCGCTGGCCGCAATTTGAGAATCCAGTATAGGGGCATTTCGACGTTCTATCCGAAGAGCTGCCCATCTCAACGCGACCGCCTCGTCAAATGGAACAACTCGATCCGCAAGAGAGGGACGCAAAACCTGCCCAAACCAGACTTCAAGCCGGTTTCTCTTTTGCCCGACCGGTGCGCACATGATCCCAAACTTGATCTCGGCAAGCGACACAACGCTCACGAATTTCGATTCTTCGGGCGTTTCCGCCAACCAATCGGCGACTCGGGAATCGGGGCTGGGCTTTGTGAGCTCCGAAAGAACACAGGTGTCGAGCAGGTAACTCACAGCTCGACGACGCGTCCGCGGTCCTTGCTGCGGGCAGGAATCTCGAATTCAGAAGGGCATGCCCTCAATGCTTCCAAAAGGCTCTTGGGCTTAATCCGTCGTGGCTGCCCTTTCAGCCGATGATACTCATCAGCCGACACCACAACCGCTGCTTCTTCGCCACGCAGAGTGATCGTTTGAGGCTCTTTCTTGGCCGCCCGCACAACTTCCGAGAAGCGTGCCTTTGCATCCTGTAATGCCCATGTGCGCATAATATTATCCTGACTAGTCAGACTAGTCAGATACTACCCTACCGTCCCATCGCGCGCAAGCTTTCGCGGATGAGGATGTCGACGGGGGCGTGCTCGCCCAGGTCGCGGGCCGCGCGCGCAATCGCTTCGGCGGCGTGGCCTTGCGAATAGCCGAGTTTGACGAGGGCCGCGACCGCATCTGCCTCCGGTCCGCGCGGCGCGAGCACCGGCGCGGCCTCTTCACCATGGCCGCGCAGCATCATCGAGGGCGCTTTGTCCTTCAGCTCGGTGACGATGCGCAGCGCGAGCTTGGGGCCCACGCCCTGCGCGCGCCCGATCGCGGCCTTGTCGGACAATGCGAGCGCGCGCTCGAGCTCGCGCGACGACAACGCAGAGAGAACATTAAGCGCCACCCGCGCGCCCACATTCTGTACCGTCTGCAGCAGGCGAAACCATTCGCGCTCTTCGGCCGAGAAGAATCCGTAAAGCCGGATCGCTTCGTCGGTGACCCGTGTCTCGATCATGAGCGACGCGGTCGCGCCCGCGGTCAACCGCGCCAGGGTCGAGGCGGGACAATGGACGAGATAGCCGACTCCGCCCACATCGACGATCGCATGATCCTCGGCCACAAAATCGACGATGCCCGTCAGCTTGCCGATCATGCGAGCGACGCCGCGATCCGCGCGCGCGTGCCGGACAGATGCGCATGGGCGATGGCGCAGGCGAGCGCATCGGCCGCATCTTCCTGGTCGAGAGCCGCCAGCGGCAGCAGGCGCTTCACCATCGCCATCACCTGCTCCTTGCCGGCATGGCCCGCGCCCACCACGCATTTCTTGATGTGGTTGGGCGTGTATTCGGCGATCTCAAGCCCGGCCTGCGCCGCGGCCAGCAATGCGATGGCGCGCGCATGGCCCAGCTTCAATGCGGCCGACGGATCCTTGTGCACGAAGGCCTGCTCCACCGCGATCGCATGCGGCTTCAAATCGGCGATCACCTGGGACAGCCCCTCATGCAGCGCGAGCAGGCGGTTGCCGAGGTCCTGCTTCGCATTGCTGGTCAACACGCCATGGGCCACATGGCTGAGCCGCGTGCCGGACATTTCGATCGCGCCCCAGCCCATGCGGGCGAGGCCGGGATCGAGCCCAAGAATTCGGATCGTTTGCATCGCATGGCCAAAAGGAATCGCCGGCCGCAGTGTCGGGGAACGGCCGGGCTCCGCGCAACTGGCATCGGCGGCAGCGCGCGCCTAGAATTCCGGTAAAAGGAACCGCCATGAAAATGCGAAAACTCGGGGCGACCGGCCCCACAGTGTCGGCCATCGGCCTCGGCTGCATGGGAATGTCCGACTTCTACGGACCGGCAGACCGCGATGAAGGCATCGCCACCATCCATGCGGCGCTGGAAGCCGGCATCAATCTGCTCGATACGGGCGATTTCTACGGCATGGGCCACAACGAGATGCTGATCGGCGAGGCGTTGCGCGGGCACAAGCGCGAGCGCGCGGTCCTCAGCGTCAAGTTCGGCGCGCTGCGCGGACCCGACGGCCGCTGGGGCGGCTTCGATTCGCGGCCCGCCGCCGTCAAGAACTTCGCCGCCTACAGCCTCAAGCGGCTGGGCACCGATTATATCGACATCTATCGCCCGTCCCGGCTCGATCCCACCGTGCCGATCGAAGAGACGGTCGGCGCCATCGCCGATCTGGTGAAGGCGGGCTATGTGCGCCATCTGGGCCTCAGCGAAATGTCCGCCGAGACGGTGGCGCGCGCCCATGCCGTGCTGCCCGTGGTCGATCTGCAGATCGAATACGCGCTCGTCACGCGCATGATCGAAGCGCATATCCTGCCGTCGCTGCGCAAGCTGGGCGTGGGTGTCACGGCCTATGGCGTGCTGTCCCGCGGACTGATCAGCGCCGCGACCGTTGCGGGCGACATGCGCGAGCGGCCATTTTTCCCGCGTTTCGTCGGCGACAATCTCAAGCAGAACGTCGCGCTGGTGACGAAGCTCGGCGAGATCGCACAGGCACGCGGGATCACGGTGGCGCAGCTTGCCATCGCCTGGGCGCTGGGACGTGGCGACGACATCGTGCCGTTGGTTGGCGCAAGGCGCCGCGACCGTCTCGCCGAAGCGCTCGGCGCGCTCGACATCGTGCTCTCCGACAGCGAATTGAAAGCGATCGACGCGGTAGCGCCCGAAGGCGCGATTGCCGGCACGCGCTATGCGCCGGAACAGATGCACATGCTGGACAGCGAACGGCGCGCGACCTGATTACGCCGACAATTTCTCCATCAGCGCATCCGACAATTCGTAATTGCCGTAGACGTGCTGGATGTCGTCGTGGTCGTCGAGCACTTCCAGCAGCTTGACGAGTTGCTCGCCCGTTTCATCGGGCACCGCGACATAGTTCTGCGCGCGCCAGGCAATGGCTGCCGATTGCGGCGCGCCGAATTTCGCTTCGAGCGCATCGCGCACGGCTGCGAAATCCTCGATCCGGCACAGGAATTCGTGACCCTCTTCGGTCGAGATGCATTCGTCGGCGCCGGCCTCGATCGCTGCCTCGAGCATTTCGTCGTCGCTGCCCTTGCTCAGAGGATAGGTAATGAGGCCGGTGCGCGAGAACATGAAGGAGACCGAATTCGTCTCGCCCATGGCGCCGCCATATTTCGTGAAAGCGGAGCGCACGTCTCCGGCCGTACGGTTGCGGTTGTCGGTCAGCGCTTCGATGATCAAGGCCACGCCCCCGGGGCCGTAGCCCTCGTAGCGCACCTCCTCGATATTCTCCGCGTCCGCGCCCAGCGCCTTCTTGATGGCGCGATCGATATTGTCCTTGGGCATGTTTTCGGCCCGCGCCGCGATGATGGCAGCCCGGAGCCGCGCATTGTGCGACGGGTCCGGCAAGCCCTGCTTGGCCGAAACCGTTATTTCGCGGGCCAGCTTGGAAAAGAGCTTGGAACGCTCCTTATCCTGCTTTCCCTTGCGGAACATGATGTTCTTGGAATGGGAATGACCGGCCATGTGACACCCTAAGCGGCGGTCCAAATAGCCGGGC
>JBEKLK010000329.1:0-4050 GCA_050010235.1 Rhizomicrobium sp. | reverse complement strand
CGATGGACATTCGCATTGCCGCCGAAGGCGCCCGCTTCGGCTTCGTGTTCGCGCGGCGCGGTCTCGTGCCCGAAGCGGCCAGCGCATGGTTCCTGCCGCGTCTCGTCGGCCTGAGCCAGGCGCTGCGCTGGTGCCTGAGCGGCCGCGTGTTCGGCGCCGAGGAAGCATTGGCCGGCGGGCTTGTTTCGGAGATCGTGCCGCCGGCGTCCCTGCTCGACCGCGCGAAGGACATCGCGCGCGAGATCGCCGAGGAAACTGCGCCCGTCTCCATCGCTCTCACCCGGCAGCTCTTGTGGCGTTATGCCGGCGCGCCGGACCATTCCGAAGTCCTGAAGATCGACGGTGCGCTCGCGATGACGTTGGGTGCGGGCGGAGACGTGAAGGAAGGCGTTGCCGCCTTTCTCGAGAAGCGCAAACCCCGTTTCCCCGGCCGCGTCTCCGCCGATATGCCGCGCGTGCCGTGGGCCGACGGAAATGAGCGTGGGTGATCTGGCGGCGTTCGACGCCCGTCCCTATCATGCCGGTCCAGCCGCGCGCGGGGAACTCCGATGCCCAAGGAAAAGAAGACGGAAAGCGAGCTCATCGCGCTGCTAATGACCGAGGTGGGCAAGATTGCCGCCTGCGATCACATCATCAGCGTCGCCATCATCCGGCCGCTTGGCCAGAATTGGGACGCGGCGTGGAAGACGGAAGGTAACGAGGTCGCCTGCCGCCGCGCCTTCGAAATCGCCCGCGAATTGCAGGACCGGTTCGACGTGGCGTGAACTGCTATTGCGCGGTAGAATTCGCTTGCAAATGCCGGTGCACGTATTCGCGCCGTCCGAGTCTGCAATAACGCATTGATCCGGCAAAACATTCTTCGCGATTGTGCGCCAAACCGACACAATATTTTATCCGGCGCATTGATTCCGCTTCGGCAATCGCTATTCCATTGAAGAGAGTCTTGCGGATTGCAAACGAGAATCGAGCAGCGAGTGCACGAACGAAACACATGATGCAAAAAAGTCGCCTGTTATTTTCTAACTGCCCCCTGAGTCCGACTGCGCCGGCGCGTTGGCGGACAATGCGCGATTTCCGGCGAAGCATTGGAGAAGGTGGATTGGGCGAAAGAACAATCATCGCCCCCGCGACTGCTCCGCGCACGCCGTCATTTTCCCGTTTGACGGGCACAAGAAGCAATCTGCGATCGACGATGTTGCGGAATTCACACATCGCGCGCATCGCTGCGGATAACAGGCGAATAACAGGCGGAGAACAGGCGGGAAACAGGGGCCTGTTCCGCCTGTTATTTTTGAAAGCAGTCGCGGAATTGCTGGCTTTTTTCCCTGTTTCTTCCGACGAAAATTTTTTCGCGGTGTATTCAGCGCAAAACTGCCCTGTCGCGGACAAGTTGTCGCGCCGCATCCAGCACGCGCGCGATTGCCGCGCGACGATAATCCCACATCGGATCGGGGCCCGGCGGCAGGATCGTCATCGTGGCGTTTGCTTCGAACAGCAACAGGTTTCCGTCGCGCGCCACTGCGAAATCGACGCCGCCATAATCGAGCGCGAGCGTATCGCGGATGCGTTCCAACGCACCCATTGCGCGGGGGCCGAGAACTTCCGGCATTGCGGCGAGAAACCTCTCCTCTTCCGCGCGCAGATCGGGCCGGCTCGCCATGTCGGACGTGACGTAATGCACCTTCCAGTCGCGCGCGGCGGCCATGTGAACCGGATAGAATTTGCCGTCGATCGTCATCACGCGGTATTTGCGCGCCAGGCCGTCGGCGCCGCCGGCATCGAGATATTGGATCGCGAGCACGTCGCCGCTGGGCATCTGTCCAGCAACGATTGCGAGATCGGGGGCACGTTCGACCCGCGAAAAATGCCGACCGGTGTGAAAGCCTGGCGCCCGCAGCAGCAGCGGAAATTCGAATCCCGCTTGCGCGAGGCGCGCTGCACCGCCTGCCGAAATCAAAACACCCTTGGAGAACGTCTCGACCTTCGGCGCGACGACGCCATCGAGTTGCCCCAACCGTTTCGCATTCTCGCTGCGCCCCGTGGGGATAATCCGCTCGGGCGGATTGATCGTCGGCGCGCCGCTGCGCGCGGCGATCTCGCACGCCGCAACGAGACCCTCGCCGCACAGATCGGCGTCCCCGATCGCATTGAACAGAATATCGTGCTCGGGCAGAGGAAGCGCTTGATCGTAGAATTCGGCATAAAGCGCCGTGACCGCGAACATGCGATCGTCCAGCATCAAATTCGTCGGGATATTGCCGCTCCTGATCGACACGAGCAGCAGCACGCGCGGTGCGGTTCCATGTCCGCGATAGGGACGACTGACGATGTTGTGTCCTGCAAAGCCCGCGCGCCAATGCGGCGCCGCAGCTTCGCTGTCTCCCAACGCTTCAAGCGCGCGTGCCAAACCCTGATGCGCTTCGGCATGCGCGGGCCAGAGTCCGAGTGCGCGCTCGTAAAACTCCCGCGCCTCAGCCGCCTTTTCATCGTCAAGCAGGGCGCCCGCGTAATTGACGAGGGCCGTGGGGTTGTCGGGATGCTGCTCCGCCGCTTGCCTGTAGGCCGTCAACGCCGCCGAGCGATGACCTGATGCCAGTGCGAGCGACGCAAGATTTGTCAGAGCGCCGAAATGCGTCTGGTCGCGCTGCAATACCGCGACATAGGCGGTTTGCGCCGCGGCATCCTCGCCCAGCAGCGAGAGCAACTGCGCCTTCTCGAACAGCAGTTCGAGCGACCCGGAAGCTTGCGTCAGCTTTTTTTCGACGGAGGCGAGCGCGGACTCCAGCCGCGCGGAACGCTCGCCTTCGGCCGTCAAATCAATCCCGCCAGCGGGCTCGAGGGATCGGCATAGGCCTTTTTTGGCATGCGGCCTGCAAGCCAGGCGAGCCTGCCCGCCTCGACCGCATGCTTCATGGCCGTCGCCATCATCACGGGATTCTTCGCATGCGCGATGCCGGTGTTGGTGATCACTGCATCGCAGCCGAGCTCCATCGCCACTGCCGCATCGGACGCCGTTCCAATGCCGGCATCCACGATCACCGGCACCTTCGCGTCCTCGATGATCATGCGGATGTTGATCGTGCTCTGGATGCCCATGCCGGAGCCGATCGGCGAGGCCAGCGGCATGATGGCCACTGCGCCCATGTCTTCCAGGCGCTTCGCCATCAAGGGATCGTCGCTGCAATAGACCATCACCTGGAAGCCGTCTTTGGTCAGCATCTCCGTGGCGCGCAACGTTTCGAGCATGTCGGGATAGAGAAGTTTCTTCTCGCCCAGCACTTCGAGCTTCACGAGCGTCCAGCCGCCAGCCTCACGCGCGAGTCGCAAGGTGCGCACCGCGTCTTCGCCGGTGAAGCAGCCGGCGGTGTTCGGCAGATAGGTCACTTTCTTCGGATCGATGAAATCGATCAGCCTGGGCTGGTTGGGATCTGTGAGATTCACCCGCCGCACGGCGACCGTCACGATCTCCGCGCCGGAAGCTTCCAGCGCGGCCGCATTCTCGGCATAGCTCTTGTACTTGCCGGTGCCGATGATAAGCCGCGAGCGATAGGTTTTGCCTGCGATGACAAACGGCGTGTCGACGCGCGGTGTCTCGACCGGCGCGTTGCCACCGCCAATGAAGTGCACGATCTCCAGCCTGTCGCCCTCGCCCACCATCACGGCTGCATAGGCCGAACGGGGCACGATCTCGAGATTGCGCTCGACCGCGATCTTGGCCGGGTCCAATCCCAGCCCCGAAACAAGCTCGCGGATGTTCACCGGGCCGTCCAGCCGCCGGTCTTCGCCGTTGATGGTCACGCTGAGCGCCATAAAGCCTTTTCCTGCTTTGAGGTTTCCGTGGCCGCCAAGGCCCTTTATAAAGCCCGGAGCATAGCGTTAACCGGAGGCTCCGTGGCCCAAAAAGCCCTATCTAAATCCAAGCGGGCCCTGCCGATATATGTCCTCAACGGACCGAATCTCAATCTCCTGGGCAGCCGGGAGCCCGAGGTCTATGGCCGCGCCACCCTGGCGGAGATCGGGAAGGCCGTCGGCGCGCGTGCGAAGACCCAC
>JBEKLK010000328.1:0-4107 GCA_050010235.1 Rhizomicrobium sp. | reverse complement strand
GGGATCGGCCGTCTGATCGGCCTGCATTTCGGCCGTCGTTTCTTCGCCTTCTTCGGAATCCGATTCACTGAGTTCGGCATCGGCCATTTCGGATTCGGCCGTGGAGTCCGAACCCTCGCTGCCTTCTTCGGACTGGGGTTCCGGTTCGCCGGACTCGTCGGAGCCGTCAGTGTCGGAATCCTCTGCGAGGTCATCGCCCATTTCGAGATCCTTGAGGATCGTGCGGGTGACTTTCGCGAACGCTTTCTGGTCGCGCAACGCGCCTTCGAGCCGCGCGAGATCCTTGCCCGCGCGCTCCTCGATCCAGGGACGCCACAGATCGACGGCGTGCTGCGCGCTTTCCGGCGGCGCCTCGCCCGTCAGGTGTTCGCGCACGATCAGGCCCAGCGCATCCGCCAGCGGCGCTTCGGAGCGGTCGCGGGCCTTGGCCAATCCGCGCGCATTGCAGCGCGCTTCGAGTCCGGCCGCGAGATTGGCGGCGACGCCTTTCATAGCAAGAGAACCGATCGCTTCGACACGGGCCTGTTCGGCCGCTTCGAAGACGGCGGCCGCATCGGCCGATTGCGGACGCAATTGATCGTGCAAGGCGTCTTCGTGATAGGCGCGGCGCAGCGCATAGGCGTCGCCCGCGCCTCTCACGATCGCCACTTCCGAAGGCGGCAGGTTGCGCGATGGCAGCGGGAGGCGCGCCTTGAGACCCTTGAGCGCAGGCGGCTCGGCGCTGAAATTCACTTCCAGTTCCGGCTCGCCCGCAAGCGAACGCACGGCACAGGCCACCGCGCGCTTGAAGGGCTCAACCGGATTTTCCGGTTTCATGCCACCAGTACTTTGGCTGAGGATTCCGGCAGCTCGTCGCCGAAACAGCGCTGATAGAACTCGGCCACGCTGGCGCGTTCGAGCTCGTCGCATTTGTTCAGGAACGTCAGACGGAACGCAAAGCCGACATCGCTGAAGATTTCGGCATTCTCGGCCCAGGTGATCACCGTGCGCGGGCTCATCACGGTCGACAGGTCGCCATTGATGAAGGCATTGCGTGTCATGTCGGCGACGCGAACCATCGCCGAGAGCTGCTTCTTCTTCTCGGGCGAGGAATATTGCGGGACCTTGGCGAGCACGATGTCGACTTCGGCGTCGTGCGGCAGATAGTTGAGCGTGGTCACGATGTTCCAGCGATCCATCTGGCCCTGATTGATCTGTTGCGTGCCGTGATAGAGGCCGGTGGTATCGCCCAGGCCGATCGTGTTCGTGGTCGAGAACAGCCGGAAGGCGGGATGCGGCTTGATCACGCGATTCTGGTCGAGCAGAGTCAGCTTTCCCTGCACTTCGAGCACGCGCTGGATCACGAACATCACGTCGGGCCGGCCGGCATCGTATTCGTCGAACACGAGCGCGGTGGGGTGCTGCAGCGCCCAGGGCAAAATGCCTTCGCGGAATTCCGTGATCTGCTGGCCGTCGCGCAGGACGATGGCGTCCTTGCCGATCAGATCGATGCGGCTGATATGGCTGTCGAGATTGATGCGGATGCAGGGCCAGTTGAGGTGGGACGCGACCTGTTCGATGTGGGTCGATTTGCCCGTGCCGTGATAGCCCTGGATCATCACGCGGCGATTGAAGGCGAAGCCTGCGAGAATGGCGAGCGTGGTCTCGCGATCGAAGCGATAGGCCGGATCGCGCTCCGGCACATGCTCGGTCGGCTGCGAGAACGCAGGCACCTTCATCTTGGCGTCGATGCCGAATTCGGCGCGCACGTCTATCGTGGTGTCGGGCACAGACGCGGGGTCGAGGCCCTTGGGCTCTGGAGTCATGGGAGAAGATTGTCCGGTTCAATTTCGGGGCGGGCGCGCCCGTGGCCGTCGGAAGAAAGGGGCGTTGCCGGAGCCGCCTTAGGTAAGTCCGGCCGCGCGCAACACGCTATAGGCCTTGATAACCTGTTTCAGACGCTCTTCGGCGCCCCGATCGCCTCCGTTGGCGTCAGGATGGAACCGCTTTACCAGTTCCTTATACCGCGCCTTTATCTCCTGCAAGGTGGCGGTCGCTTCGAGATTAAGCATCTCGAGGGCCTGCAATTGTACACGGGTCAATTGGCGAACCGGACGGCGCACTTCTTCGGCAACTTCGCCGAATACCGCGAATTTGTCTTCGAAGGCCTGACCGTCGCGTGCGCGCGCCGAACGCCGGCCCAGCGGCCAGGTCGGACGGTGGCCGGTCATCGCGTCGACGCGGAATGCGGCGATCTGGTCTTCGTTCATGCCGTTGAAATAATCCCACGATTCGTTATGGGCGCGGGCGTGCTCCAGGCAGAACCACAGATGCTCGGTCAGGTTCTCGCGACTTTTCGGCACGCGATGGCTGCCTTCCAGCGCGCATTCGGGACGCGCGCAAGCCCGCATCTGCACCGGCTTCGCCGCTTCCGGCGGCTTGATCCGCATGTCCTTTCCCAGACGCGGTTTGTATCCCGATTTTGCCATCCGTGAATTATGGGTCCGAACCAAGAAAAAACAAGAAAACGATGTGCTTGACACGCGCTCTCCAACGTGGACGAAAATGGACATGCCGGTTGCCGACACCATTCGCGAAAAATTGATCGCGGCGTTTGCGCCCGGCGATCTCGTCATCGAGGACGAAAGCGCGCGCCATGCGGGCCATTCCGGGGCCCGGCCGGGCGGAGAGACGCACTTTCAAGTGCGGATCGTTTCGGCCGCATTCGAAGGCGTGAGCCGCGTCGAAAGACAAAGACGGGTTTATGCCGCACTCGCCGATGAATTGCGCGGACCCGTGCACGCGCTGTCGCTGACGACATTGACGCCTGTGGAAGCCGCGCGCGTTCAACCCGCGGGCTGAACGAGTTCCCTGGCGGCATTGGGTGGGATCACGCGCAGGACCGTGATCTGGTTGCGCTGCCGGCGCAGCACTTCGAACTCATAGCCGTAAAACGCGAAACGCTGACCCGTTTCGGGAATCGTGCGGGCCTCGTGGATGACGAGACCGGCGATGGTGGTGGCTTCCTCGTCCGGCAGGTTCCAGTCGAGCGCGCGATTGAGCTCTCGCACCGGCGTCGTCCCGTCGATGGTGTACGAGCCGTCGGCATGGCGGCGGAAACCTGCCGGCTCAGGCGCCTCGTGTTCGTCGGGGATGTCGCCGAAGATTTCGTCGAGAATATCCGCCAGCGTGATGAGCCCTTGCAGCGCGCCATATTCGTCCACCACCAGCGCGAAATGCGAGCGTTTCTCGCGGAACGCGCGCAATTGTTCTTCCAGCGTCGTGGTGTCCGGCACGAACCAGGGCGGCGTCATCAGCGACAGAAGATCGAACTCCTCGGGTTCGCCGCGGCGGCGGACGAACTGGCGCACGACATCCTTGGTGTGGAGCACGCCAATGATGTTGTCGGGTGTCTCGCGCCAGACGGGAACGCGGGTGTGGTTGGCGGCGATCAACGCGTCGAACAATTCCGTGGGTTTCTGATCGGCCTCGATGGCCACCATGTTCTTGCGGTGGATCATCACATCGCCGATTTTCAGATCCTTGAGGTCGAGGATACCGCCGATCATGTCGCGATGTTCGCGTTCGACGCCGCCTTCGATGTGGTGAAGTTCGACGGTACCGCGGATCTCTTCGTGCGGCGGCAGCACGGCGTCGGACTCGCCTTCTTCCCGCACGCCGGCCAGCGCGAGCACGCGCCACACGATGAACTGCACCCAGCGCACGACAGGCGCGAGCACGAGCACGACGGGCCGCAGGAAATAGGCGACGGTGAGTGCAAAGCGGTCGGTGCGGGCGATGGCGAGGGTCTTGGGAAGCACTTCGGCGAAAACGAGAATGATGAAGGTCATCAGAACCGTCGTGACGGCGATGGTGCGAGGGCCGAAGGTGGAGGCCAGCATCAAGGTCGCGAGCGACGAGATCAGGATGTTGATGAAGGTGTTGCCCAGGAGCAGAGCCCCGATCATGCCTTCGCGATCGGCCAGCAGCTTGTTGACGTCCTTCGCGGCGCGCGAGCCGTCTTTTTCCATCTGGTGCATGCGCCCGCGCGACACGGCGGTCAGGGCCGTCTCGGAGCCGGCGAAAAAGGCCGAGACGAGGAGCAGCAGCATGATCGCTGCAATCGCG
>JBEKLK010000327.1:0-4107 GCA_050010235.1 Rhizomicrobium sp. | reverse complement strand
GACAACCAACACGTCGACTTTTCGCATCGCTTCGATGGCCTCGGCGTTTTTGAACAGGACACCAAACGTCGCGCCCTTGCCCATGGCCACCATGATCGACATCGGCGCCGCGAGACCCAGCGCGCATGGGCATGCGATAATCAACACGGCTATGGCGTTGACGACTGCGTATGCCATTCGCGGTTGAGGCCCGACGACGGCCCACACGACGAATGTGAGAACGGCGGCGATGACGACCGCGGGAACGAAATATCCTGCAACCGCATCCGCGAGCTTCTGAATGGGAGCACGGCTTCGTTGTGCCTCTCCGACCATTCGAACGATCTGGGCCAGAAGCGTGCCCGAGCCGACGCGCTGCGCCTGCATCACCATCGAACCGGTCGCGTTGACGGTTGCGCCGATAAGACGATCGCCAGGCCGCTTTTCGACTGGGATCGATTCGCCCGTGACCATCGACTCGTCTACAGAACTTGTCCCCTCCGTCACGACTCCGTCTGTCGGAACCTTTTCCCCGGGCCGCACCCGAAGGCGATCGCCGACGGCGATTGCGTCGAGAGGCACGTCCTCCTCCATGCCGCCGTCACGAATGCGGCGCGCCGATTTGGGGGCCATGTGCAAGAGTGCGCGGATCGCGGCATTCGTTTCGCTGCGCGCTCCGAGTTCGAGAACTTGTCCAAGCAACACCAGCACGACGATGACCGCCGCGGCCTCGAAATAGACGGCCACCACGCCACCCTCTCCGCGGAAAGAAGGTGGAAAGATCGCGGGCAAGAGGAGCGCGACCACGCTGTAACCATATGCGACGCCGATACCCAGACCGAACAGCGTGAACATGTTCAGGCTGCGTTTCACAAGCGATTGCCATGCGCGCACGAAGAACGGCCAGGCGCCCCAGAGCACGATAGGCGTTGCAAGGACGAATTCGACCCAGGCCACTCCGCGTGCCCCAAACATTCGATCCAGCGGCATCCCCGAAAGCAATCCGGACATTCCCATCAGAAACACGATGCTGGCCGGTCCAATCGAGACGAAGAAGCGGCGCCGCATGTCGGCGAGCTCGGTGTTCGGCGCCTCCTCTGTCGTGATCGTGCGAAGCTCCAAAGCCATACCGCATATCGGACACGACCCGGGCACCGCGCGAACGATTTGCGCGTGCATCGGACAGACATATTCGGTTTTGGCTGTCAAAGCAGATATTCCATTGTCTGCAGGCAAACGATGCTCAGTGCCCCACCCGTTTGCGCCGACAAGCACACCGGCCTGCATCGGCAACTCTCTCCGATGCTCCCTGCGTTCCGTCGTCAAGATACTCGTTTTCATCGTCTCGATTCTCAGAGATCGCGTTCGGTGAGCCAACTCGGCGTCGACTTCCCGGCGAAGGACGAGGATTCCGTTTGAACGGAACCCTTCATCCACACCTCGCCGTTGAAATCGTTGCTCACACGGGCGCTTCGGCCGCAACGTAGCGGACCAACTTTTTGTTCACGAACTGCTGGATGCCCATGTCGCCGAGCTCGCGCCCGTAACCGGAGTCCTTGATGCCGCCGAACGGCAGTTCCGCATCCGACCAGGAAATGTTGTTGATGAACATCATGCCCGTGTCGACGCGACTCGCCACGCGCTTTCCGCGCGCAATGTCCTTCGTGAACACCGAGCCGCCCAATCCGAAATCCGAATTATTTGCGAGCGCGATGGCGGCGTCTTCGTCCTTCACGCGAAAGAACAGCGCGACCGGTCCGAAGAATTCATCGCGGAAGGCGGGGTTTTCCGGCTTGATATGCGTCAGAATCGTGGGCTGCATGTAGGAACCGGCGCGATCGATCCGCCTGCCGCCCATCAGCACTTCGGCGCCGTGGGAAACCGCCACGGCGACCTGCTTCAGAAGATCGACCAAGGCCTGCTCCGACGACAACGGACCCAGCGTCGTCTTTTCGTCCATCGGGTCTCCCGGCTTCAGGACGGCAAGCGCCGCCTGAAATTTCTCCAGGAACTTGTCGGCGAGCTTTTCGACGACGATAAATCTTTTCGCCGCGCAGCACGTTTGTCCGGTGTTGTACATCCGGCCCCACACGGCCCATTTGATCGTATGTTCAAGGTCGGCGTCTTCGAGAACAATGAACGCATCGCTGCCGCCGAGTTCCATCGATGACGGCTTGAGCGCCTTTCCGGCTCGCGCCGCGATGCTCCGGCCGGCCGCGACACTGCCCGTTAACGCCACGCCTTTGACCCGGGGATCGTCGACCACCCGGTCCGATTGATCGTGCGAGATCAGCAGATTGGTATAGAGGCCGGCCGGCGCGCCTGCTTCGGTCAAGAGCTTTTCGAAGGCGATCGCGCATTGCGGCACGATGCCGGCATGCTTCACCAGAAGCGTGTTCCCTGCCATCAGATGGGGACCGGCAACACGGGCAAGCTGATAGTAGGGAAAGTTCCAGGGTTCCACGCAGAAGACGACGCCGATCGGGCTGCTCTCCATATGGCCCTCGCCCATCGTCGGATGAAGCTTGACCGGCGCCAGGAAGCGCTCCGCGTTCTTTGCATAGTAGGCGAGGATATTCGCGCTGAATTCGACTTCGCCGCGCGCTTCGGAAATCCGCTTGCCCATTTCGAGCGTCATGATGTGGGCGAATTCGTCGATCTTCGAATGCATGAGCGCCGACGCCTTGGCGACGACAACCGCCCGCTCGGCGTAAGATTTGTTGCGCCAGGTCTCGAAGCAGGCCTCAGCCGCCGCAAGCCTCTGCTCGAGCTGCTTGTCCGTCAGTTCATCGAACGTCTTCAGCGTCTTGCCGTCTGCGGGATTCACGCTTTGATAGGCCATGGTTTGTCCTTTTGTACTTATGTCGAGCGGGAACCGCCCGATGTCGGGGAATTTCCGTCACGCTTCGATGATCACCTTCAGCGCCTTGGTATCGGCGGCATGTCCGAACGTTTCATAAGCATCGATGATCTTGTCGAGACTGAAATGGTGCGTGATCAGCAGCTTCGGATCGATCTTGTGAGATTGGACGATGTTGAGCAGCATCGGTGTGCTGGCGGTATCGACCAGCCGCGTGGTGATGTCGATATTGCGATCCCACAGGCGTTCCAGATGGAGCGCGACCGGCTTTCCATGCACGCCGATATTGGCGATGGTGCCGCCCGGCGCCACGATCTGTTCGCACATCTCGAACGTCGCCGGAATGCCCACCGCTTCGATGGCCGTATCGACGCCGCGCCCGTCCGTCATTTTCATGAGCTTTGCGACGGCTTCGCCATCGCCGCTGTTGATCGTCGCCGTGGCGCCGAAACGCTTCGCGACCGCAAGCCGATTGTCGTCGAGATCGATCATGACGATCCTGGCCGGGGAATAGAACTGGGCCGTGAGGAGGGCCGCGAGCCCGATCGGCCCGGCGCCCACGATGGCCACGGAACATCCCGGCTCGACCTTGCCATTGAGCACGCCACACTCGAAGCCCGTCGGCAGGATATCGCTGAGCATCACGAGCGCTTCTTCGTCGGCGCCCGCCGGAATCGGATAGAGGCTGTTATCCGCGTGGGGGATGCGCACGAATTCCGCCTGCGTTCCGTCGATGGTGTTGCCCAGAATCCAGCCGCCGGTCGTGCAATGCGAGTACATCTGCTTGCGGCAGTAGACGCATTTGCCGCAGGCGCTGACGCAGGAAATCAGAACGCGGTCGCCCGGTTTGAATGCCGTGACCGCAGGACCCACCTTGTCGACGATGCCCACACCTTCATGACCGAGAATTCGCGGCGGCCGGCAGGTCGGGACGTCGCCCTTGAGAATGTGCAGATCCGTGCCGCAGATCGTCGTCTTGACGATCTTAACGATCGCGTCGGTGGGCGCGGCGATTTCGGGTTTCGGACGTTCGTCAAGGGCTTTCTTGCCCGCAGCCAGATAAACGAGAGCTTTCATAACCGAGTGCCTTTTTGTTTGAACCGTGAAACGATTTCCGGTTCCGAATTCACTCTTCTTTTCAGATTTCGTACCTCGTGATCGAGGCTCGAATTGTGATCTGCATCGACGACGTGGCAGGGCGCGTCCGTGTAGTCCTTGCGATCGGCGCGGTGCCGCCCGCTCTATGCGGCGGATGCCAAACGTGGAAG
>JBEKLK010000326.1:0-4135 GCA_050010235.1 Rhizomicrobium sp. | reverse complement strand
CAACTTCTCGGTCGCGAATGTGGCCGCCAATACACCGAGCCCAAGCAGAACCGTCCAGGGATTGGCGCTCGCGACATTCGCGCCCAGATGCACAAGACGCTGCAGCACGTTGCCGTCACCCCCCGGCAGCGCGAGCAGGGCGGGCAATTGCGAGGCCGCGATGTGGATCGCGATACCAGCCAAAAAACCTGTGGTGACCGGCTCCGACAGGAGGTTCGCGACCCAGCCCATCCGCGCCAGCCCGGCTCCGATGAGGACAAGCCCCACAGCGAGTGCGAGCGCCGCCGCAAGTGCCGCGTAGTGGGGCGAACCGGCTGCAGCCAGAAGTACGAGGCTGCCCGCAAAAATGGGAGCAATCGTAGAATCGGCGCCTGCCGACAGGACGCGATTCGCGCCCAGCACGGCAAAGGCGAGCGATCCCGCGGCAAACGCATAAAGGCCGATCTCGGGCGTGAACCCCGCAAGGCGGGCATTGGCCATCTGTTCGGGAATGGCGATGGCGGCCAGCGTGAGGCCCACCGCGATATCCCGGGGCAGGTCGCGGCTGCTCCACCCTGCAAAGGACTGGAATACCGGCCAGCGCGGCGAAACTGCGGCCTGGGAATTGCGAGACGCGGTATCTGCCATTCGGATTTTCCTGCCACGGTGGGACGGCCATCATACCCTAACGGCCGCTTCCGCCATGGGCCAAGACCTCGGCCTTTTTCGCGTGTAGGATCGCAACCGTATTGACCCGCCACGTCACCTCGTCGATCGCCCCGATGCACCCCATCCGTGAACCGCGCCTCAATCCTGTCGCCCTCACCGATCTGCGCCCGACGCAAATCACGGTGGGCATGCGCGAAGTGGCGCTCAAGCGCAAAAGCTGGCGCCGCTATAGCGAGAAGAAGGGCGCCAAGTTTCTGGGGCGTCACATGATCCCCGTCGTCCTCGGACCCAAGGGGCGGCATCACATCATCGATCATCATCATCTGGCACTTGCCCTGCTCGAGGAGGACGTCGAGGAAGTGTTGGTCCTGGTGGTTGCCGACCTTTCAAAGCTCGTACCGGACGCCTTCTGGATCTTTCTCGACAATCGGGGATGGATGCATCCGTTCGACAGTGAAGGAAAACGGCGCGGCTATAAAGATATCCCAAAATCGGTTCACCAGATGAAGGACGATCCCTATCGCTCGCTGGCCGGCGAGCTGCGTCGTCGCGGCGGATTTGCAAAGGATACAACGCCGTTCAGCGAATTCCTGTGGGCCGACTTCCTGCGCCGGCGTTTGAAGCGGGAATTTGTCGACAGGAATTTCGATCGAGCCCTGAAGGACGCATTGCGTCTGGCAAAGAGCAAGGATGCCGATTTCCTTCCGGGCTGGTGCGGGCCCGTTGCCACCGATTGAATCGCGCAAATCCGTTCGCGCGCATATATGAAATTCATCTGGTCGGAGCGTCCGGGAACGCTCGAATTTATACGGCCCCCTCGCCATCTTCCGTCGTGAAACCCGGTGGATTCCGGCAGGAGACACGACATGCGCGGCTTCGGATATTTTCTTGGACCTGCCTGGCACGGGTTCCGGGGTTATCAACCGCGCCCCTGGCAGGAACGAATCGATGCCGGGAATGCCAATGAAAACGCGCCCACGAAAGTGTTGAGCGAAATGGCCGTTGTCTTCGGGACATCGCTGGCCGTCGTGCTGCTGATCGACGTTGCGGTGCTCCTGATCAGCGTTCCGCTGAAAGTCTTCCATCTCGGCTGAGTTCGCCGCATCGCTGAAGCCGCCTTTGCTGCGGCAATTCAATTCCGATCTGTGACCGGCCGCCAAAATTCGACGGCTTCAGCCGCGTCGTCATTTATATGATTTTTATATTGATGCGGTGCAACTAGAGGACTCGTTTTTATATTCGTTCTTCACGATGTTCGGCTCCTGAATATGGAGCCCCTATATGCTGGACATCCTCTTTATAGCCATCGGTCTCGCCTTTCTGGCCGCCGCCATGCTTTACGCCGCCGCCTGCGATCGTCTCTGAGGACCAAATCATGATCATCGATTACGGCTTGGGTGCGCTCGTCACCATCGGTTTGCTCGTTTATCTCGTCTACGCGCTGATCCGCCCCGAGCGGTTCTGAGGAGCCTCCATGACAATCAACGGCTGGATTCAGATCGCGCTCTATTGCGTGATCATTGTCGCCATCACAAAGCCCGTCGGCGGTTACATGACGCGTGTCTTTGCCGGCGAGCGCACATGGCTGTCGCCCCTGTTCCGTCCGATCGAGCGCGCGTTCTATGCGATCTCTGGCGTGGACGAAAAAGAGGATCAGCACTGGCTGACATACGCGATCGCCATGCTTGCGTTCACGATGGCGGGATTCGTGACCCTTTATGCCATTCAGCGCCTCCAGGCGGTTCTGCCGTTCAATCCGCAGAAATTCCCCGCCGTGGGCGAGCATCTTGCGTTTAACACGTCCGTAAGTTTCATCACCAACACGAACTGGCAGTCCTACACGCCCGAGACGACCATGAGCTATCTGGTGCAGATGGCCGGGCTGACGGTGCATAATTTCCTCTCTGCCGCCACCGGCATTGCGCTCGCCGTCGCGCTCGTGCGCGGTTTTGCGCGGCGCTCGGCGAAAGGCGTCGGCAATTTCTGGGTCGATATGACCCGCTGCACGCTCTACATCCTCATCCCGATCTGTATTCCCTATGCGCTGTTCCTGGTCTGGCAGGGCATCCCGCAGACGCTCGGCCCTTACGTCGATGCGACGACGCTCGAAGGCGTCAAGCAGCACATCGCGGTCGGCCCGGTCGCCTCGCAAATCGCGATCAAGATGCTCGGCACCAATGGCGGCGGCTTCTTCAATGCCAATGCCGCGCATCCGTTCGAGAACCCGACCGCGCTGTCCAACTACGTGCAGATGATTTCGATCTTCGCCATCGGCGCCGCGCTCACCAACGTGTTCGGCCGTATGGTCGGCAACCAGAAGCAAGGCTGGGCCGTGCTCGCCGTGATGGGCGTTCTTTTCATCGCCGGCGTGGTCGTCTGCTACTGGGCCGAGGCGCACGGCAACGACGCGCTCAACGCGCTCGGTCTCACCGGCGGCAACCTGGAAGGCAAGGAAACTCGCTTCGGCATCATCGGTTCGGCGCTGTTCGCCGTCATCACTACCGACGCATCGTGCGGCGCGGTGAACACGATGCATGACTCTTTGACCGCCATCGGCGGCATGATCCCGCTGATCAACATTCAGCTCGGCGAGATCATCGTCGGCGGCGTCGGCTCCGGCATGTACGGCATGCTGCTGTTCGTCATCATTTCGATCTTCGTCGCCGGGCTGATGGTCGGCCGCACGCCGGAATATGTCGGCAAGAAAATCGAGGCGAAGGAAGTCAAGATGGCGATGCTCGCCATCCTGGTGCTGCCGCTGATGTATCTCGGCTGGACCGCCGTCGCCATGCTGGTGCCGTCGGCGGTGGCCTCGATGAACAATCCCGGACCGCACGGCTTCACCGAAGTGCTTTACGCCTTCACGTCGATGGACGGCAATAACGGCTCTGCCTTTGCCGGGCTCAACGGCAACACGATGTTCTACAATCTCAGCGGCGTCGTGGCGATGGGCGTAGGCCGGTTCTGGATGATCATCCCGACCATGGTGATCGCCGGCTCGCTTGCCGCCAAGAAATTGGTGCCGGCTTCCGCAGGCACGTTCCCGACCGACGGCGGATTGTTTGTCGGCCTCGTGGTCGGCGTGATCGTAATTGTCGGCGGGTTGACATTTTTCCCGGCGCTGGCGCTCGGCCCGATCGTCGAGCAGCTCGCGATTAATGCCGGCACGCTGTTCTCATCTAATTAGGCTTGGAGCCACGTCGATGGAAACCTCAACCCTGCGCAAGAGCATGCCGGTATCGGCGCTGTTCGATCCGAAGATCGTCGTGCCGGCGATCGGCTCCGCCTTCGCCAAGCTCAATCCGCGCACGCTTATGAAGAATCCCGTTATGTTCGTGCTCGAGGTCGTGACCGCCCTGACGACGGTCATCCTCATCCGCGACCTCGTGGTCGGCGGCGGCCATATCGCATTTGAGTTCCAGATCATCCTCTGGCTCTGGTTCACTGTGCTGTTTGCCAATTTTGCCGAGGCTGTCGCCGAGGGCCG
>JBEKLK010000325.1:0-4136 GCA_050010235.1 Rhizomicrobium sp. | reverse complement strand
CTTCTCGCACGCTTTTTTGACGGACCGGGAAGGTCAGTCGCACTTCGGCGCCGTGCTCTTCTTCGCCCCTATCCGACAGCGAGATTTCGCCGCCGTGGTCTTCCAGAATCTTGCGTACGATGGCGAGACCCAGGCCTGTGCCCTTCGCGCGCGTGGTGACATAAGGCTCCGTGAGCCGATGGCGATGCTCGGACGGCAGGCCAATGCCGTTGTCCGCGACGCGGAAGATCACCCGCTCGCCATTGGCGTCGAGCACGATGGCGATGCGCCCGGCTTCTTCGCCGCCCGCCGCTTCGCGCGCCCCGATCGCCTCGGTGGCGTTCTTGAGCACGTTGGTCAGAGCCTGCGAAACCAGACGTCCGTCGCATTCGAACTTGATCGACTCCGAAGGCGCCTGCGTCTCAAACGTAATCTGCGGATGGGCGACGCGCTGCAGGAACACGGCCTGATGGATCAGTTCCTGCGCATTCTCGCGCCGCATGACCGGCACCGGCATGCGCGCAAAGGACGAGAACTCGTCCACCATGCGACCGATGTCGCCGACCTGGCGGATGATCGTGTCCGTGCATTGCCGGAACACTTCCGGATCGGTCGTCACTTCGTTGGCGTATTTGCGCTTCAGGCGTTCGGCCGAAAGCTGAATGGGGGTCAGCGGGTTCTTGATTTCGTGCGCGATACGGCGCGCGACATCGGCCCATGCGGCGGTGCGCTGCGCGGACACGAGATCGGTGATGTCGTCGAAGGTGACGATGAAATCGCCCGAGCCTTGCTCGCTGTCCACCTGCACGCTCAGGCTGCGCACGGTTCCGCCGCGCTTCACCGTCGCTTCTCCGCCGGCGCGGCCCACAGGTTCCTGCAGCGCGCGGCGGATGAGACCAGACAACTCCGGCACGGCTTCCGCGTAATGGCGGCCTTCGATCTCTTCCGGCGTGGCGTTCAGCAGCCGCGCCGCCGCGCGATTGACGATGGTGATCCTGCCCTCCCCGTCGAGTCCGATGACGCCCGCGCTGACACCGGCGAGAACGGCTTCCGTGAACCGGCGCCTTGCATCGATCTGGTGGCTGGCCTCGATCAGTTCTGTGCGCTGTACGCTGAGTTGCGCGGTCATGCGGTTGAAGGCGCGGCCGAGGAGGCCGATCTCGTCGTCCTCGCGATCGAGTTCCACCTGCGCCTTGAGGTCGCCTTCCGACACGCGCTCCGCCGCGCCGATCAGCCGCGAAATCGGCTTGATCAGGCGGTTGGCGGCCCAGAGGCCAAGCCAGATCGCCGCCAGCAGAATGAGGAGCGAGACCACGGCATAGAGGAGCGCAAAAATGAGTTGGTATTTCGCGCGGTCCCGGTCGAGGCGCCTGTATTCGCCGACGGCATCGATGGTGCGTTGGTAATAGGCGAAGACCTGCGGATCGACCCGGCGCACGACGAGGAGATACGCGTCGTTGAGCGCGTCGAGGCGCACGAGCGCGCGCAATACGCCGATTTTGGAGTTTGCGTCGATCAGCACCGGTCCGCGCGCGGCCTGTGCAATTTCGCTCGCGGAAGGAGGTTGCAGGTCAGGCAGCGAGCGCAATTTGCTGCTGCCGAGTACCTGCCCTTTCGAATTTAGGATATAGGCAGCCTGCAGACCGTGATCCTCGGTCAGTATTTGCAGTCGCGAGAACAGGAAAGTGACATCGGCCTTGCCGTTCGCATCGAACAGCTGGGGGTCGCGCTGTATGTCCTTCGCGATCTGCCGGGCGTCGCCGACAATGAGGTTCTGTTTTTCGTCGCCATAGCGATGCGTGACGTTGACCGCGCTTTCCAGCGCCGATTTCACTTGCGCGGAAAACCAGGCCTCGACGCCGAGGTTCAACGTGACCGCGGCGAAGATCGCCACAAGGATCGCCGGTACGACGGCGATGGCCGAAAACATCGCCACGAGGCGGACATGAAGGCGCGCGCCCGCGCTGCCGGACCGGCGTTCGGCCCACAAGCGCGTCAGCCGCCAGGCAATGAGAGCGCCCAGTGCGAGAACGAAGGTAAGATTTGCGATCAGAAGGACGATCAGCCCGCCATGCTCGGGGCTATAGGGGATCAGCCCGGTCAGGCTCGCATAGGTGGCGACGCTGGACATAACCGCCAGCAAGCCAATGGCCAGCGCGAGCAGCGACGGCAGCGAAATGGCTCCAAAGAGCCTTGGGCTGCCGCCTGAGAGCGGAACATCGACAGTGTTGGTCGCTGCCATTCAGGCCTGCCGCTACCCCGTGTGCGCCCAAATCAGCGCGGAAAATTCGGCGGGAGTGTAGTCGAGCCACAGGCTGTTGCAAGAATGCCGCGTTGCGAAATCGCATCAGGGTTAAGCCGAACGCCTCTAAAACGAGCAACCTAGGTCCCCTGATAGCCTGATCGCTCTACTCTGACGTGTTCCGGGTGCGGCGGTGTGGGCGCAGGGAGATGCAGATGGGGATGGGTCACAGCAATGCTCACCGAGGATTCGTGGCGGTCGCCGCAGGCACTTTGTTGGTCTGGATTTGCAGCACCTCTGGCGCACTTGCGGAGGATTGCACGCTCAAACGTATCGCGTCGCTCGACATCGGGGCGGACCCCAATGGGGCCATCATTGTCCCTGCGATGGTCGACAACACCCCCCGGAACTTTCTCGTCGATACAGGCGGCATCATGAGCAGCCTGACGCCGAAAGTTGTCGCGGATTTGAATTTGAAGCCAAGCGCATCGGGCGTGATGTCGGGTGAATATTCGGTGTCGGGCGAGCGCGAAACGCAATATGTATTGGTCAAATCCTTCGCGATCGGCGGAACGGGCGGGAGCGATCTCCGATTTCTCGTCGATACCCATGATGCCGCGCACTATGGCGACACGATTGCCGGCAGGCTTTCGCCGGATATCCTGCAGAACTTCGACCTCGATTTCGATTTCGCGGGCAACAAGCTCAATCTGTTTGCACCGGAGCACTGCCCGGGTCGCGTCGTTTATTGGACAAACTCCTATGCACAAATTCCGTTCAAGACGCCCGGGACGGGACAAATTTTAATGATCGTAACGCTCGACGGACAGAGTTTGCGCGCAGCGATCGATACCGGGGCTGCCGTTTCTTTTTTGAACGCAGCCATGGCAAATCTCGCGTTCGGCGTAAACGAAAACACGCCCGGAATCGAACGCAACCCGGGAGCGCAGCCTAACGATCTCGTTCAATATCGTTATCACTTCAAGTCGTTGTTGCTGAATGGCATCGAGGTCCATAACCCGCTGCTGTATCTGCTGCAGGATAAGTCGGAAGACGCAATCAAAAAACAGTTAGACAAAGCCGGGAGCGATCCGGTCAACGGTGTCCAGTCCGCCGGCCCGCGGATTTTTATCGGCCGGGACATTCTGAGGCAGCTGCACGTCTATATCGCCTACGGCGAAAAGAACATGTACGTGTCGTCCGCCGGGCCCAACCCTGCAGCGAGTACCGCCAAGCCGGCCGGAAACTGAATCGATTAAAGTGCTGACGGCAACAGACATCGACACCAAACAACGGCAATCCGTATGACATCGCGGCGGATTTACGGCCGCCGGTCGATGCACTGCGGCCTAACCCGACTTCAGCCCTCGAAACACCTCCAGACCCAGATCGCGAATCTTCTTCCGCAGCGTGTTGCGATTGAGACCGAGGAGATGCGCCGCGCGGATCTGGTTGCCGCGCGTGGCCGCGAGGCAGATCGATATCAGGGGACGCTCCACCTCCTGCACGATGCGGTCGTACAAGCCCGCTGGTGGTAACTCATCGCCATGGGCAGCAAAATAATGGGCCAAGTGCCGCTCGATGGAACCCGCAAGCGACGTCGATTCCGAATCTTCGTCGCCACCGCCGCTTTGCGGGGGTTCGCTGAGTTCGCCCGCAATCGTCGATGCCGAAACAGTGTCCCCCGAATGTAGAACCGCGAGCCTGCGAATGAGGTTCTCCAATTCCCGCACGTTGCCGGGCCAGCGATAGCGCCGGAGCAATTCGAGCGCGTCGGCGTCGATACGCTTGACCGGAAGGCCCTCGTCTTCCGCCTTGCGCAGGAAATGTCGCACGAGATCGGCGATGTCCTCGCCGCGCTCGCGCAGAGGCGGCAGCCGCAGCGGCACGACGTTGAGCCGGTAATAAAGGTCTT
>JBEKLK010000324.1:0-4146 GCA_050010235.1 Rhizomicrobium sp. | reverse complement strand
GGACTACGCTGTTGTGGGCGGCGGCCAGAAGCTGCCCAAAGGTGGCCTTCCGCTTACCGCGTTCATGAGCGTGATGGGCGGGACGGGCGCCACCGCCTATTTCGGACTGCTCGATATCGGCCAGCCCAAAGCAGGCGAGACGGTGGTGGTTTCGGCGGCGGCCGGCGCGGTCGGCTCGATCGTGGGGCAGATCGCGAAACTCAAGGGCTGCCGCGTGGTGGGCATCGCGGGATCCGACGAGAAATGCCGTCACGTGGTGAAGGATTTCGGCTTCGACGCCTGCATCAATTACAAGAAAGAAGACGTGGTCGCGGCGCTGGGCCGCGAATGCCCCA
This sequence comes from Rhizomicrobium sp., assembly GCA_050010235.1. GTDB lineage: Bacteria > Pseudomonadota > Alphaproteobacteria > Micropepsales > Micropepsaceae > Rhizomicrobium. Next base: position 3,811 of record JBEKLK010000324.1, on the reverse strand, counting down.
AAGGCATCGACGTCGATTTCGAGAATGCCGGCGGCGAAATCCTCGATGCGGTCCTGGCCCACATCAATCTGAAGGCGCGCATTTCGCTGTGCGGCCTCATCTCCAGCTACAACGACACGGAGCCCAAACCGGGGCTCACCCGCTTCGCCAATGTGCTGATGAAGCGCGCGCGCATCGAGGGTTTCATCATCATCGATTATTTCCCCCGCTTCGGCGAATTCTTCGCCGACATGAGCAAATGGGTCGCCGACGGCAAGATCAAATACGATGTGCATCTGGTGAAAGGCATGGAGAACGCGCTGTCGGCCCTGGACCTGCTGTTCACGGGCGGCAACACGGGCAAGCTTCTGGTGCAGGCGTCGGAGGAGCCCTAGTGCCGGGACTGCGCATCACATCCGGCACATTGAAGGGTCGCGCGCTGCACGGACCAACGGACGCCCGCGTGCGCCCGACCTCCGACAAGGTCCGGCAGGCGATCTTCAACATCCTCGCGCACAATGATTTCGATACGGATTTCGCACTCGCGGGCGCCCGCGTGGCTGATCTGTTCGCAGGCACGGGCGCGCTGGGCATCGAAGCAGTCTCGCGCGGCGCCGCGTTCGTTCTGTTCGTGGAGGACGCGGCCGAGAGCCGCGCACTGATCCGGCAAAATATCGAGGCGCTGGGTCTTACGGGCGTCACCAAAATCTGGCGCCGCGATGCGACCGATCTCGGCCCCATGAGCGCGGGCGCCGGCGGCCCTTTCGACCTCGTGTTCCTCGACCCACCTTATCGCAAGAACCTGATCGCACCCGCGCTCGCCGCATTGCGCGACGGCGGCTGGCTTGCGCCGAACGCGCTGATCGTAACGGAATCCTCCGAGGACGAACCCGCGACCGAAGCCGACGGCTTCACCCTCCTCGATCACCGCACCTATGGCGACACCCGCGTGGCATTCTTGAGAAGGTGAAACCGCAGCTCAATCTACGTCAAAAACAATCCCACCGCCGCCGCACCCATCACCGCCGTTCCGGCCCAACCGACGATTTTGAGACCGCGGCTTAGTGTCAGCCGTCCCATGATGCGCGGATTGGAGCCGATCACCATCATGGCGGCCATCAGAGGCGCCGCAAGCACGCCGTTCACCACCGCGCTCCAATAGAGCGCCTTCATCGGATCGATCGGCGTGAAGGCGAGAGCCACGCCCAGGACGGTTGCGCCCACGATCACGCCGTAGAACGCAGCCGCCTGGCGCGGCTTGCGGTCGAGGCCGGTGTTCCAGCGGAAGGTTTCACATACCGCATAGGATGCCGAACCCGCCAGCACGGGCAGTGCCAGGAGCCCCGTGCCGATGATACCGGCTGCGAACACGATGGTGGCGAAATGGCCGGCGAATGGCGTCAGTGCCTGCGCGGCCTGCACGCTGGTCGCGATATTGGTAATGCCGTGCTTGTGCAATGTCGCCGCCGTGGCCCAGACGATGAACAATGCCACGCTGTTCGAGGCCGCCATGCCCACCAGCGTGTCGATGCGAATCCGCCGGAGTTCGGGGCCGGCCGCGCGGGGTGCAATGCAGAGCGGCTTGACGTGTTTTCGACCCAACTCCTCCACTTCCTGCGACGATTGCCAGAAAAAGAGGTAGGGACTGATCGTCGTGCCAAGCACGGCCACAAGCGCGGTCATGGCGGCGGCGCCGAAGCTGAGTTTGGGAACGAAAGCGCCGAACATGGCGGCGCCCCAATCCGCATGGGCCATGAGCACCGCGGCCACATAGGCGAACAACGACAACGTCAGCCATTTGAGGGCGGATGCGTAACGCGCATAACTGAGATAGATTTCGGCGATCACCGAAACGATTGCGATTCCGACCATCCAGGCCTGCATCTTGCCGCCGAGCAGGAGCGCCGCCGCATCGCCCATCGCCGCGATGTCGGCGCCGAGATTGATGACGTTCGCGACCAGCAGCGACAACACGAGCACATCGAGCAGCCAGCGCGGATAATGGCGACGCAGATTGGTCGCAATGCCGTGACCGGTGGTCGAGCCGATGCGTGCGCTAATCTCCTGGATGGCGGCCATCAACGGATAGGTGAGGACGAGCGTCCAGCCCATGCCGTAGCCGTATTGCGCGCCCACCTGGCTGTAGGTGGCGATGCCGCTGGGATCGTCGTCGGCCGCACCCGTGATGAGACCGGGGCCGAGGACGGCCAGCCAGTGGCGCTTCGTTGGCGTGGCTTCTTCAGTCGCCCGCACGCGCTCGGCCGGCGTCGCATCGTCCACGGCGATCTCCTTGCTCTTAATCAGCGGCGGCCGAACAGCCGCTCGATGTCGGACAGTTTCAATTCGACATAGGTCGGACGCCCATGATTGCACTGTCCCGAATGGGGCGTCGCTTCCATCTCGCGCAACAAGGCATTCATCTCTTCCGCCGTCAACCGTCTCCCCGCGCGCACGCTGGTGTGACAGGCGAGCGTGCCCGCCACATGTTCGAGTCGTTCCTTGAGCGACAGCGCGGAACCCGATTCCGCGATGTCGTCGGCCAGATCGCGCAGCATCGCCTTGGCATCGACTTTCCCCAACGCAGCCGGCACCTCGCGCACCATCACCGCGTCCGGCCCGAACGCCTCGATCACCAGGCCAAGTTCCGCGAGTTCCCCGGCCCGCGCCATCACGCGCTCGACCTCGGCCATATCCAGTTCGACTATTTCGGGAATCAGCAGCGGCTGACGTGGCACACCGCCCGCTTCGAGTCCGTGCTTCATGCGCTCATAGACGAGCCGCTCGTGGGCCGCATGCTGATCGACAATGACGATGCCGTCTGCTGTCTGCGCCACGATATAGGTTTCATGCAGCTGCGCGCGGGCCACGCCAAGCGGCGTGTCGCTCGTTTGTGGTTCGGCTTCTTCCATGCGCGCGGACAGAATGGGTGCGGTGTTGCCCGAGAAGAGAGGTGCATGGAATTCCCGCGCTGTGTCCGCGAAACCGCGCGGCGGCAAAGGTTCGGGATAGAGCCGCGTGACAGGCGCGAAATGGGGGCGAAGCGCTGCGAGAGCGGCGCCGGCCACCGTCGTCGAGGCGCGATGGCCGGCGTCCGTCAGCGCATGTTTGAGCGAGGACACGATCAAGCCGCGCACGAGCCCCGCATCGCGGAAGCGCACTTCCGTCTTGGCCGGATGGACATTCACGTCGACGAAGGACGGATCGCAATCGAGGAACAAAGCAAGCGCCGGATAGCGGTCATGGGCGAGAAAATCGGCATAGGCGCCCCGAACCGCCCCGAACAGCAACTTGTCGCGCACCGGTCGTCCATTGACGACCAGGAACTGCATCGACGAATTGGCGCGGTGATAGGTGGGGAGTCCCGCATACCCCGTGATGCGCAGCGCCTCGCGCGCAGCCTCGATGGGCACGGCATTGTCGGCGAAATCGCGGCCCATGATGCGCGCGAGCCGCTTGAGCCGGCCGCCGAACAGATCGCCTTCGCTTTCGAAATCGAGCGCGCGTCGGCCGTCCAAAGTCAGCGCGAACCCGACATCGGGGCGCGCCATCGCGAGCCGCTTGACCACGTCGATCGTCGCCAGATCTTCCGAGCGTTGCGATTTGAGGAATTTGAGCCGCGCCGGTGTGGCGAAGAACAGCTCGCGGACGTCCACCCGCGTGCCCGATTGGCCGGCGGCGCGGAAACCCGCGGGCGCCGGTCCGCGCATATCGCCGCCCTCGACCTTGATCTCATGCGCCTCGCTCGTTGCGGTGCGGCTGGTGATCGTCAGCCGCGCGACGGCGCCGATGGAAGGCAACGCTTCGCCGCGAAATCCCAGTGTCGCGATACTGG
>JBEKLK010000323.1:0-4147 GCA_050010235.1 Rhizomicrobium sp. | reverse complement strand
GCCGGTATCAAGGCGGGCGACATCATCCTTGCTGTCGACGGTAAAGGTCTGCAGGGCCTCGGCCTCGACAAAGTGCAGGAATTGCTGCGCGGCGCGCCGGGCAGCAAGGTCACGCTCACGCTGATGCGCGGCGACGGGGACAAATCTTTCGAAGTGAAGCTCGAACGCGCGGCGATCGAGGTCGAAGCGGTGAAGTCGCACCGCGAAGGCGATATCGGCTATATCCGCATTCCCGCCTTCAACGAACACACCAGCGAAGGCCTCGAAGCGGCCGTGCGCTCGCTCAAGAAACAGATTGGTCCGAAGCTGAAGGGTTATATTGTCGATTTGCGCGACGACGGGGGAGGCGTGCTCGATCAAGCCATCGCCGTGTCGGACGATTTCCTCGACAGCGGCGAAATCGTCTCCACGCGCGGACGCAATCCGCAAGATACGGAACGCTGGGACGCCAAGCCCGGCGATATCGCCGACGGCAAGCCGGTCATCGTCCTGATCAATGGCGGCACGGCCTCGGCATCGGAGATCGTGGCGGGCGCGCTGCGCGACCACAAACGCGCGATCACGCTGGGCATCACTTCGTTCGGCAAAGGCTCCGTGCAGACCATCATTCCGCTCAACGGCGGCGAGGACGGCGCGCTTCACCTGACGACGGCGCGCTATTACACGCCTTCCGGCGGCTCGATCCAGGCAACGGGCATCGCACCCGATATTGCCGTCGCGGAGGGCGACGAAGCGAGCGATCTGCCGAAAGTCGAGGAACCGTCCGAGGCCGATCTTCCGCACCATCTGATGGCGGAAGACGACAGCACGCGAAGCACTGTCGCACCCATCCGTCCGCCGCCGGATTCCAAGATCGCGGACTTCCAATTGTCCTATGCGATCGACGTGATGAACGGAAAGATCAAGGCCGGGGCCTATATTCGAACCGCTCACGCGAATTGAACGACGCAATCCCGGGTGGAGCGTCCGAATTAACGCGGTCGTAACCATGAATTGCGCTATGTAGCGCCATGGCCGCGAACAGCATGGCGGACGGCGAAGCGAATGCCAGACGGCGGGGACCACACCCTCTCGCGCTGGCTTATTTTGCCGTATTCGCCGTCCTTCTTTTGCTATTCGGCGCCGTGGCTTTTTGGGGCCGCGCGCGCGATGGCGATCCCGTTGTGACTCTCGATTTGCACGGCGTTTCGCCTGCCGCGACCAAACGCGCCGTTCATGCAGCAGCCGCTCCGAACAAGGGGCCTGCCGGCACCGGCGGGTCGGCGGCCACGGTGGTCCAGTCGGGAGCCCCGGTCACGCCCGGGACCGCTGCACCATTCGCAAATGCTCCGGCCGCGACCCTGCCGCCCCAGATCATGCCGAGCACTATCGCGAAACCTGTCTTGGCGGGTAAGGCGCTGATCGCCGATCCGGCTTTGATCGAACAAACGCAGGAGGGCCCGCTTCCCCGCATCGCCGACGACGGGCGCACCCCCATGACGGCCTACGCGCCCGCGGCGCCTTCGGACAAGGGCCCCCGCATCGCAATCGTCATCAGCGGCCTTGGCATCAGCGCCAAAGCGACATCGGCGGCAATCGCGGGGCTGCCGCCCGACGTAACGCTTGCTTTTGCGCCCTATGATGATGACGTCCAGCGCTGGGTCAGCGAGGCGCGCCGCCAGGGCCACGAAGTTCTGCTCGAACTGCCGATGGAGCCATATGATTTTCCCGACAGCGATCCCGGTCCCCACACGTTGCGGGCCGGTGTCGGTGAAGAATCCAACACCCAGCGCCTGACATGGTCGCTGACGCGATTCACAGGCTATGCGGGCGTCACGAACCTGTTGGGCGGCCGCTTCCTGGGCGATCCGGATTCGCTCGAACCCGTCATGACGTTTCTGGCGCGCCGCGGCCTTTTCTTCTTCGATAGCGGCCCCGCGACGCGTTCTGCAGCGCCCGATGTCGCGCAGCGGCTCGATGCACCCTATATCCAGAGTTCAACCACCATCGACACGATCCAAACCGCAATGGAAATCGACCAACGGCTTTCGGAACTCGAAACGCGTGCGCGGCTCAATGGCAGCGCGTCCGGCGTCGGATTTCTCTATCCCGTCACGGTCGAGCGGGTGGCCGAGTGGGCGAAGGGGCTTCCCGGCCGGGGCTTTGTTCTGGTGCCCGCTTCAGCCATAGTTCCGCACACGAAGTAACCGGTTAGTGATATGTCCCGCCAGGGTCTCAACTTGCGCCACGAGGATCTGCCATATCGGCCTTGCGTCGGCGTGATGCTGCTCAATCGCGAGGGGCTCGTGTTCGTCGGCAAGCGTATCGACCAAACGGTCGAAGGCTGGCAGATGCCGCAAGGCGGCATCGACGACGGAGAATCCCCTCTTGAGGCCGCATTGCGCGAAATGAAGGAAGAGATCGGCACCAACAATGCCAAATTCCTGCGCGAACTTGACGAATGGCTGGAATACGACCTGCCGGCCCATCTGCTGGGCGTCGCGTTGCGCGGCCGCTACCGCGGCCAGCGGCAGAAATGGATCGCGATGCGATTTCTGGGCGAGGACAGCGAGATCGACATCGCCACACCCGAACCCGAATTCGCGCATTGGAAATGGCTGGCGATCGAGGCATTGCCCCGTCTCATTGTGCCCTTCAAGCGCGATACGTATACCAAAGTGATCGCCGCCTTCCGCGATCTTGCCTTTACCGCCCCTTGAGAAAGACCACATGACAGCGTTGCGTTCTCCGGTCGTGATGATTCATGGCGCATTCTGCGGCGGGTGGGTGTTCGACCATTGGCGCACCGCATTCGAGGCGAAGGGGTATCAGGTCCATACGCCGACGCTGCGTTATCACGATCGGGGCGACGATCCGCCGCCCGAACTCGGCACGACAAGCGTTTGCGACTATGTCGACGACATCGAGCAGTTGATTGCAGGGCTTCCGTCGCCGCCGATTCTTGTCGGTCACTCGATGGGCGGATTGATCGCGCAAATGCTGGCGGCCCGCAGAGATGCGCGCGCGCTGGTGCTTTTGGCGCCCTCCGCACCCTGGGGCGTACTGCCGTCGACACCGTTCGAATTCGTTTCCGCCCAGGCGCTCTATCTCGCGGGCGATTTCTGGAACAAGCGGTTGCGCCCGACGCACTGGATTGCTGCGGCGAACGCGCTTGATCTGTTGCCACCCGCCGAGCGCGATTCCGTGTTCGCGCGGTTCGTGCCGGAATCGGGGCTTGCCACGTTCGAAGTGATGCATTGGCCGCTCGATTTCAAGCGCGCCACGCAGATCGATCCGCGCGACGTGACCTGTCCGGTGCTTTGCCTCGTGGGCGCGAGGGATCGCGTCAATCCTCCCGCGACCGTGCGCCGGGTGGCGACGCGTTATGGCGGCCGCGCGCGCTATGAAGAGCTCGCAGGCCACAGCCATTGGCTGATCGGCGAGCCGGGTTGGGAAAAAGTGGCCGCACGCGCATTGTCGTGGCTTGGCGACGTGGTTCCCGAAAAAGGTCGCCGCATGAAAGTGACGCTGTAGCGCGACAGTCGCGTGGAGTGTCCTTCAGTTCGTTGCCTTCGTGCCGTCGTAACGCTTGCGGAAATCCTGCATGAAAGTTTCCAGCGTATCCACCGAAGCGATCTGTCCCGCCTGATCGCGGAACGCTGTGCCTTGCGAGTCGATATCCTGCGTCACGACGGCGAAGGCGCTGGCGTCCGGACTCGATTTCATCTTGACGCCGAAATGTCCGCGCAGGCGTTCGAGATCAGCCTGGTCGTTGGCGAGGGAATAGGCAATGGCGGCGCGCATGACTTCCCGGCGCTCGTCGGTTGAAAGCACATTTGCGTCGTTCCAGCGATTCCCGACAAGCTCTTCGGCTTTTTGTCCGGCCACAGCCCAGTTGCCGCTTTCCCAATAGATGTCGGCGCGCAGTTGCCGTGTGTCCGGTTGTTCGTCGACAGCGATCATGTCGAGTGCCTGATCCCATTGCTTGAGCGCGGCCAGCGCGCGCGCCTCGAGCAATGTGCGCTGATGGTTGATATCGTCGGGAAGGCCGGCGATCCGCGTCGAGCGCAGCGCTTCCAGCGCGTCCTTCGGCTTGTGATCCATCAGTTCGATCATGGCCAGACGGGTCGCGACCTGCGCGCGCGCGATGCCGTCGAGCCGTTTGGTC
>JBEKLK010000322.1:0-4154 GCA_050010235.1 Rhizomicrobium sp. | reverse complement strand
GTGGGTCTTCGCCGGCGAACACACGCTGACGAGATCGACCTTGCCCAGAAGATCGCGCCAATCGGCCAGTGCGGGAATTGCGTGCGCCGCCGTGACGGCATGGCGCGCTTCGAAGCTCGGATCCGCAACGCCCACAAGCTCAACGCCGGGAAGCCGCGCATATTTCGCCGTATGATGGCGGCCGAATGCTCCGATGCCGATGACGCCGGCACGCAGAACACGCGGATCGCGATTGGGATGTGCGCGGAGCAAATGGAATCCCCAGGGAATCTCTGAGGCTTATGAGCCACAGGGCTGCCCGGGGAGCGACTCATAAAATGTTTCGTCTTGTTACACCCCCCGCCCCTGATAGGGTGCCGCGCAACCAGATACCCCAAGAATATCGTTAAGGAGAGGCAAATGCCGGACCAGAAAAACCACGAAATCCGCCTTAAAAGTCGCCCCGAGGGCATGCCGACCCCCGCCAATTTCGAATTGGTCGAGACCCCCATCCCGACGGCAGGCCCCGGCCAGGTCCTGGTCCGGAACAGCTATATGTCCGTCGACCCCTATATGCGGGGCCGGATGGTCGACCGGGAGAGCTACTCCCCGCCCTTCCAGATCGGGGAGACCCTGAGCGGCGGCGCGGTCGGCCAGGTGGTCGCTTCCAACAGCCCCGGCTTCAAGGTTGGGGACTTCGTATCGAACTTCTCCGGCTGGCGGGAATGGTTCACGTCGAGCGGCGGCGACCTGCAAAAGGTCGATCCCTCGATCGTGCCGATCCAGACCTATCTGGGAACGTTCGGCATGCCGGGCCTCACCGCCTATGCCGGGCTTCTGAAGGTGGGCGAACTCAAGGAAGGCGAACGCGTGTTCGTCTCGGCCGCCAGCGGCGCCGTCGGCGCCATCGTCTGCCAGATCGCCAAGAACAAAGGCTGCTATGTCGTGGGCTCGGCCGGCTCCGACGAGAAATGCGATTGGCTTGTCAAAGAGGCGCGCGTCGACAAGGCCATCAACTACAAGACCTGCGGCGATCTCGAAGCCGCGGTGCGCGCGGCATTCCCCCAAGGCATCGATGTCTATTTCGAGAATGTCGGCGGTGCGCATCTTGTGGCGGCCATCTCCAACATGCGGCTCAACGGACGCATTCCCGTCTGCGGCATGATCGAGCAGTACAACGCCACCGCGCTTCCGCCGGGCCCCGGCAACATCATCGCCGTGATCCCGCTGCGTCTCACCATCAAGGGCTTCATCGTCTCCGACTACGGCAACATGATGCCGGATTTCGTGCGCGACATGGGTGCCTGGGCAAAGGCCGGCAAGCTCAAATGGCGCGAAACCATCGTCGATGGCATCGAGAACGCGCCGAAAGCGTTTATCGGCCTCTTCAAGGGCGACAACATGGGCAAGATGCTGGTGCGCGTCGGACCCGACAAGGCCGTGTAGCGAGACTCTTACGCCTCGTCGCCCAACGCGAGAAGATCGGTGAGCGCGGCGAGGATCAGGTAGGACAGCATCAAAGGCGCGATTCCGATCAGCACGTCTCCCAGAACGCCGGAGAGAAAGCTGCACGGCACGAAGCCGTAGCCTGAGCCCATAAACAGCAATTGAAATCCGGCTAGCGATGCGACGCCGAGGATGAAGGCCAACGTGGTGGCGCCCAACGGCTCAGGACGGTGCTTGCGTTCGAGCCGCACGATGGCCGCGGCGAGCCTGACGCGCGACAAGGCGGAACCCAGAAAGATGAAGGCCAGCGTCCAGGCAAACGCCGACGACAAGGTGCGTCCGCCATCGAGGCCGCAGACGGCAAGCCCGCCTTCCAGTGCGCGCTGACCCGGCACCGCGAAGCGGATCGCAGCCTCGAGCGCGCCCGGCATCGAACCCGTCAGATGGGCAGGCGCATAGACCGCCTGCATGAAGAGGCACGCAACGGCGAAGACGAGAAACACGATCTCGTTGAACCCGGGGGCCAGTTGATCCGGCTTGAAGCGCCCGAGCACATGGCTCGACGCCGCGCCATATCCGCCGATGAACAGAAGCCCCATCGCCCCGAACAGCGCGACGCAGACGCCGATTTGCTGGATCGCAAGAGCGAACGGAATGTTTGCGCCGAGCGCGCGCAGCAATGCATGCGCGCCTGCATACAGGCAGAACACGATCCAGCCCTTCGCCAGAAGGCGCGCAACGCCCATGCCCTTATGCCCCTCCCACCCGACGTCTTGCTTCGCGGCTCAGGCCGATGCCGCGAAACGCGCGTCTTTCATTCGTTCGGCGCGTAGGCTTTCCGCCATCAAGAAAGCAAGCTCCAGCGCCTGGTTCGCATTCAGCCGCGGATCGCAATGCGTCTGATAGCGGCTTGCGAGGTCTTCTTCCGAAATCGCCTGGGCACCGCCCAGGCATTCGGTCACGTTTTGCCCCGTCATCTCGAAATGCACCCCGCCCGCATGCGTGCCCTCGGCGCGATGCACTTCGAAGAAGGTCTTGACCTCCTTGAGGATGCGCTCGAACGGACGCGTCTTGAAACCGGATTGCGTCGACACCGTGTTGCCGTGCATTGGATCGCAGGACCACACGACCTTCGCGCCCTCGCGCGTCACCGCGCGGATCAGGCGCGGCAGCTTGTCGGCCGCCTTGTCGGCGCCGAAGCGGCAGATGAGCGTGATCCGGCCGGGCTTGTTCTCGGGATTGAGCGTCGCTGTGAGCTTCAGGAGTTCGTCTTCCGCCATCGACGGTCCGCATTTCAGGCCGATGGGGTTTTTGACGCCACGGCAGAATTCGATATGCGCGCCGTCGAGCTGGCGCGTGCGATCGCCGATCCAGATCAGTTGCGCCGACGTGTCGTACCAGTCGCCGCTGGTGGAATCGATGCGCGTCATCGCCTGCTCGTAGCCCAGCAGCAGCGCTTCGTGGCTCGTATAGAAATCCGTCATGCGCAATTGCGGCACGGAATCCGGCGTGATGCCGCACGCTTCCATGAATTCTAGCGTTTCGCTGATGCGTCCCGCCAGGGCGCGATAGCGCTCGCCGGCGGGAGAACCCGCGATGAAACCCAGGGTCCAGCGATGCACATTGTGCAGATCCGCGTAACCGCCCGATGCGAAAGCGCGCAGCAGATTGAGCGTCGCGGCCGATTGCATATAGGCCTGCATGAGGCGCGCGGGATCGGGCGTGCGAGAGACTTCGTCGAACTCCATGCCGTTGATGTTGTCGCCGCGATAGGACGGCAAGGTCACGCCGTTTTGGGTTTCCGTCTCCGCCGAACGGGGCTTGGCGAATTGGCCCGCGATGCGGCCGACTTTCACCACGGGCAACGCGCCGGCATAGGTGAGGACCACCGACATCTGCAGCAGCACGCGAAAGGTGTCGCGGATGTTGTCGGGGTGGAACTCGGCGAAGCTCTCGGCGCAATCGCCGCCCTGGAGCAGGAACGCCTTGCCTTCGGACACCTGGGCGAGCCCGGCCGTCAGATTGCGGGCTTCGCCGGCGAAAACCAGCGGCGGATAGGTCTTGAGACGCGCCTCCACTGCCGCCAAAGCCGCGGGATCCGGGTATTCCGGCACCTGGCGGAGCGGTTTGCCGCGCCAACTCGACGGGCTCCAAGGCTGGGGCACGTTTCAACGCCTCCGAGGGATCCCGCTGGATATACGAAAAGGATCAGCGGTTTACCAGAAGGGGCGCCGGGAGTGGTGAACGGGGCAATACTCTTTGCGCGAGCCCTAAGACGGCCAACCTTCCAGCACCTTGCCCGTTTCGAGGAGAGTCTTGAGTCCCGAAAGAATGGCAGGCCAGCCGCCGGACACGGCTTCAATGAGTTTCGATCCTTCCCTGGCGATCTCATGCGTGACCGTCAGCATCACGACCTTGCCCACCATTGCGATATCGAAAGTGGCGCGCGAGTGGCCTTCCTCCTTCAGATCCTGGCGGAATTCATTCTGCCAGGAGACGACCAGCCGGCGCGGCGGATCGATTTCCAGCACTTCGCCGGTATCGGCGACGCGACCGTCGCTGAATTGTAAATTCCATGAAGAGCCGACTTTCCAATCGGATATCTGCGATACGCCCATCCAATATTGCTTCGTAAATTCGGGTTTGATCAGCGCCTCCCACAACTTCTCTGGCGTGGTTTGTATATAGGTGACGTAAACGAACTTGCTCATGACTCTTCCTCCAGCATC
>JBEKLK010000321.1:0-4155 GCA_050010235.1 Rhizomicrobium sp. | reverse complement strand
AATCCCAATCAACCGGGTGACACGTCGGGCCTGGGCCATCTCTGCGCCGCCGGCGTGACGTTCCTGTTTCTCGTCGCGCTCAACAGAAGTCTGCGCGAAGCGGGATGGTATGCGGCCAACGGGATTGCGGAACCGGATCTACGCGACGCCGTCGATCTCGTTGGGCTCGCGACCGTCTGCGACGTGGTGCCGATCCAGGGCGTCAATCGCGCTTTCGTGCGCACCGCGTTGGGACATCTTGCGCTCGCGAAACGTCCCGGACTTGCGGCGCTGGCGGCGATTGCCAAAATCTCCGCGCCCTTCACGCCCTATCATTTCGGGTTTGCGCTCGGCCCGCGCATCAATGCCGGCGGACGTGTGGGACGTTGCAGTCTCGGCGTCGAACTTCTCACGGCCGCGAACGAGGCCGACGCGATGTCGCTCGCACTGATGCTCGATCGGCACAATCGCGAACGGCAGGCCTTGGAAGCAGTGATCCTCGAAGAGGCGATGGCGCTCGCGTCCGCGCAACACAATGCGCCGTTCCTGTTCGTGTCGGGCGACGGTTGGCATTCGGGAGTGGTCGGCATCATTGCCGGGCGGCTGAAGGAACGTTTCGGCAAGCCTGCGCTGGTAGCGGGCTTCGAGAACGGCATGGCGCGGGGTTCCGCGCGCTCGATTCCGGGTATCGACATCGGGGCTTTGGTGCGCGCCGCGCACGCTGAAGGACTTTTGGCGGCGGGCGGCGGGCACGCGATGGCGGCGGGTTTCTCGTTGGACGTAGCAACGCTCGAACCATTTCAGGCATTCCTTGCCGCGCAATTCGCAAATGCGGGCGGCGCGCTCGCGAGCGCGAACGATCTCGTGCTCGATTGCGCGATTTCCACCTCCGGTGCGACCCTTGGGCTCGCCGAGGAACTCGCAAAATTGGGACCGTTTGGAGCCGGCAACCCGGAACCGCTGGCGGTCGCATCCGATATCCGGGTCGCGTTCGCAGACGTCGTGGGACAGAAGCATGTCCGCGTCCGCTTGCGGGGTGCCGATGGCGGCCAGCTCGGCGGAATCGCCTTCCGCGCCGCCGGTACGCCCCTGGGCGAGGGCTTGCTGCATGCCCGAGGAAAGCCGCTCCATGTCGCCGGCTATCTCCGTGCAGACCATTGGAACGGGGAGCGCCGGGTCCAGTTTCAGGTGGAAGATGCCGCCCCGGCGGGGGTTTAAGGGCGTGCTTGCCAAGTCCGCGCCGGGCCATTATAGCCGCCCGTTCCTGCGCCCTTCGTCTATCGGTTAGGACTCAAGATTTTCATTCTTGCAAGAGGGGTTCGACTCCCCTAGGGCGCGCCAAAAAAATCCAGTTTCCCTCTTTGATTTTGCTGGGGAAATTGGCGCTATCGTCCCAACGCCTAATATCGGGAGTCGTATCTGAAGGTGGCTGACTATTTGGGAAATAGGTATCGTGTCGACGTACTTCTAACGAGCTTTCATTTGCCATACCGGAGGTAGAAGGTCTGTTTCGCCCTTCAAACGATCCAACGATGAAGCGCGCGACTGTGTTTACGTTGGTTTGCTTGTTAGCCATCGCATTTCGCGTGGGCGCGATCTGCCGGGAGCAAGCGTTGGCCGATAGTTGTTGGGCGAAGGCGCATGACAAGGCCGATGCGATCCTGATCTGCGCCAATCAGATTCGTGACCACGGCCTTCAGGGAAAGCGTTTGGCAGAATTATATGCGGGTCGCGGGTTCGCCTACGTCCTTTCGAAGGAATATGCGCCGGCCATTTCGGACTATGACGAGGCTGTAAAACTTTGGCCCGATTCCTGGTCGATCCGTTTCGGTCGCGCGATGGCCCGAGCACTGTCCGGCAATATGGAACGCGCAACGGATGATTTTTCTCAAGTCGTCGCGTTGAATCCCCGATATTTGGCTGCCATTAACAAACGTGCGTCGGAACTCGAAGCCTAGGTGGTAAGAACGAGGCAGATTTGGAGAGAGTATATTCGTTGAGTTTTCTGCTTCGGCTGATATGCCGCGCTCATCCCACGGCAAAGCAAGTGTGTCCAAGTGACATTGCCGGCCACGCAGCAAATCCTGGCTATGAACTTTGCATGGTTTGCGGCCCCCCTACACATCTAGCGCCCGCTCCATAATAAGGCGACCGAGCTTGCCCTATTCGACGCCGCGATGGGCTCGTTCGTCGATTCTCGATTCTATCGGCCAAGATTGACGCTGGCGCGTCGGGTTTGCCCCTATCGCCCGGTCTCCATGACGCATGATCGACCTGTTCTTCCGCCCGCCGGGGTTCATCGATCGTTCGGGTCTGTGAGGAATATCGTAGCCACGATAGGATTTCGAGGAGCGCGGAGTAGATTCGTCGCCGGGGCCGATGGCAATACAGTCCGACACTCATCGCGACGACCACTTGTCGGCTGCGCTCGACGAGGCGTTGGCGGGGGAGACGCGCAAGGGGTCTTTGCTGGCTATCGCAGGATGTTTCCTGTTCTTCGCGTTTCAAATTCTCAATTCGTTGATCGACCTCGTCACCAAGCATCAGTACCCGGCGTTCTTCCGGTTTCCGATCGGGGCTCTCGTGGCTGGCATCGGCTCGCCGCTGATCAGCGTGCCGCTCTATTTCCTGGCCGTGCGCTCGAAGCGCCCTCTGTTCTGGTGCTTCGTCTGCGTCGCTCTCGATATATTTGCGATATCCGAGCTGAAATTCTTCTGGCTGGTGGCGCCACCGGGTGTGGACAAAATCCCGCTCTACCTCGAAGTGCGCTATGAGGACATCGCGGTGTTTCCGATGTTCCTGGCGATCTATTCGCTTCCGCTGTCGCGAAGGCTGACATTGTGGTCGACCGTGATAATGGCCACGGTCTGGACCGCGGGCATTGCCTATTCCTATTCGCGCTACGCCGATGCGTCGCTCTATCTCGGGCCGTTCGGACCGGGAATGGGTGACTCAGGCTTGCGCGCGCTCATGAATCCCGAAGCCCTGTCTCCCGACTTCTTTTTGATCCAACTCGTTTTGCTGGGAGCGTTCGCAGGTTTTGTCGTGCTGGCCATCGACCAGGGGCGGCGATTCATCGTCAGGCGTGTGCGCGCGGAGGGCGAGACGGCGTTGCTGCGGCGATTCTTCCCGCCCGCGCTTGCGGAACGCGTCGCAACGGCCGGCACGAACAATTTGGTCCCGGCGCGTCGCCGCGTTGCGATCTTGTTCGCAAACATGCCTGTCACGAGCGATCTCGCGAGCATCCAGGACAGTTATCGTCGTTTCGAAGAAACGGTGTTCGCGCATGGCGGCATCGTTGATCGTTTTACGGGCGGACCCGCCATGGCCGCCTTCGGTGCTCTCGGTCCGGGTAAGGCAACGCTTTCGAGCGCCGTGGAATGTGCGCGAGCTCTGTGGCGCACACTTGGTGCGCGCGAACACACCGTGTCGTTATCGCTTCACTGCGGGGATGCGGTTTGCGGCGATGCGGGGGGCGCGGAGAACCGGACGTTCAGCATCGTGGGCGATGTGGTCAACACCGCTCGTCGCATGCTTGATGTCGCGATCACGGGCCCCGGTGGCATTGTCGCGTCCGGGGCGATCGTTGCCCATATGTCGGGAAACGCGTCCGACGTTTCCCTTGGCGTGGATCTAGGCGAAGTCAAACTGCGCGGCCGCGGCGCACCGGTCCATCTGTGGAGAATTCTCCCATGAGTTCTCCTGCGATTCCGCGCACTGCCCTGGATCTCGGGGACCTGCCCTCGGTTTGGAGTCGCGCGGGCGTCGCCGTGGCCGCGGCACTGTATAGCCTTGTGCGCTTTGGAATTGCCGATGGTTCGCTTGTGTGCGCCACCGCTCTTTTGTTTATCGCGCTTGATTTCGTGCGTCTGTTCTGGCTCAGGCCGGCGCGACACGGAGAGATACTGGAGGCGGCAGCCATCTTTCTGCAGGCCGGTGTCGTGGGTGTTTTGCTCCTGGCACCCGCGCCGTTCGGCGTCGCGTCCGACGTGCCGCGGCAGATGCTCCTGCTTCAGACGCCTACCCTGATCCTGCTGCTTTGCTTCATCGCTTCCAGCGCGTCCGCTGCGCGGCCCACACTCGTGTGGTGCGCGGGCGCGGCCGTGATGGGATTGTGGATGGTCGGGTGGCGCCTGAGTTTGGCGGACCCTCGGACATTGTCGCAAGCCACGATCC
>JBEKLK010000320.1:0-4175 GCA_050010235.1 Rhizomicrobium sp. | reverse complement strand
GAACGCGAAATCGATCGGCGCCTCCTTCGCCGCAATCATCGCGTCGAGCGACTCCTTGCCGGGCCCCAGCCGCAGATCGATCTTGGACTCGACGCCGGCGTCCTTCCAATAGACGCGCGCGCGATCGGTGAATTCCTTGCTCACGTCCAGCGCCACGATTTTGCCGTTCGCCGGCAGCGCCAGCGCCACGCTGAGCGCGCTGTAACCCGTGAACGAGCCCACTTCGAGATAGCGTGTCGCGCCGATCAGCTTGGCGACGAGCGCCATGAACGCGCCCTGGTCCGGCCCGATCTGCATCATCGCCATCGGCAGCTTCGCGGTCTCCTCGCGGCACCGCACCTGCACGGGATGTTCGCGCACGCCGACCTTGTTGATATAGGCCATCAGGTCTTCCGTCACGTTCATCAATCGGCTCATGGTCTCTCTCCGTGTTTGCGGCAATCAATCATGCCAGTTCGGCTTCGGCAACCATGGCCGTTCCGTGCGGGCCTTGCGCCCACAGTTCCGCGCCGCGGCGGTTGAGACACAACTCGAACGGCGCGGTGTCGAACAGCGGGCTTTGCGCGCGGAACTTGAATGCGCGCACGCGGGCGCCGGGAACGCACGTCGTCAAATGATCCATCAGCAGCATGGCCGTGAACGGACCCTGCACGACGAGACCCGGATAGCCTTCCACGTCGCAGCAATAATCGCGGTCGTAGTGGATGCGGTGCGCATTGAAGGTGAGCGCGGAAAAGCGGAACAATTGCGTCGGGTCCGGCGTGACGGTGCGCACATGCTCGCAAGGCTTGGCGGCGCTGTTGTCCGCCGCGGTGCGCGCGCCCGGCTTCGGCGCTTCGCGATAGACGATGTCCTGCTCCTCGCGGATCGCGATGCCCGCTTCCGTGACGATCTCGTGGCGCACCGTCACGAATACCATATTGCCCGTCGATCCCGTTTTCGCGGTGACGTCGGCAATGGTCGAGCGCCGCGCGATGGCGGCGCCGATGGGAATATCCGCATCGAAGCTCAGTCGCCCGCCTGCCCACATGCGGCGCGGCAGGTCGACAGGCGGCAGAAATCCGCCCCGGCGCGGATGGCCGTCGACGTCGATCTCCGATTGGCGCGCCTGCGTGAGGAAATAAAGCCAATGCGCCAGAGGCGGCACGACATCCCGCCAGGGTTCGCCGCGATCGAGCAGCGCCGCGAGGCCGGCCAGCGGCGCTTCGCTCGCGACATCCTCGGCCGTCTCGCTGCGGCCGATCCATTGGCGGAGGTGATCGATATTCATTACGCGCGTTCTATCCTAGTTCTTGCATGAAAAATTCGCACGCGGAGTCGCGGAGTCGCGGAAAAAGATTCACCACGGAGGCACGGAGAAAAAGGGAGGTCGCGGAGAACAGATCTTGCGCGCATTCGCGCGCGGCTCTTTTCTTCTCCGTGCACTCCGTGCACTCCGTGGCTCCGTGGTACATCTCCTCTCTCCTCCGCGATCTCCGCGGCTCTCCGCCTACGCCAAGGCTACGGCGGACCAATTCACTGTTCTGACCCGCCGAAGCTTTAGCGAAGGCGGGCGCGTGCAACCCCTTTTTCTCAAAACGACTTCGGCAGATCGAGCACATGTGTTGCGACATGGGACAGGATCAAATTGGTCGAGATGGGCGCCACCTGATAGAGCCGCGTCTCGCGGAATTTGCGTTCGATGTCGAATTCCTCCGCGAAGCCGAACCCGCCATGTGTCTGGACGCACATGTCGGCGGCGAACCACGCCGCTTCAGAAGCCAGCAGCTTCGCCATGTTCGCTTCCGTGCCACAGGGTTTGCCGATGTCGAACAATGCCGCCGCCTTCTCGACCATTTGGGCCGCGGCCGCGACCTGCACATAGGCTCGCGCGATGGGAAATTGCACGCCCTGGTTCTCGCCGATCGGTCGCCCGAACACGGAGCGGTCGCGCGCATAGGCGCTCGCGCGATCGATGAAGAAGCGCCCGTCGCCCAGGCATTCGCCGGCGATCAGGATGCGTTCGGCGTTCATCCCGTCGAGGATGTAACGGAAGCCCTTGCCTTCCTCGCCGATCCGGTTGGCGACCGGCACCTCGAGATCGTCGAAAAACAATTCCGTCGTCGCGTGATTGATCATGGTGCGGATAGGCCGGACGGTGAGCCCGTGCCCCACCGCTTCGCGCAGATCGACCAGCAACACCGTCATACCGTCGCTGGGTTTCGCGCTCTCCTCGCGGGCCGCAGTGCGCACCAGCAGCACCATCAGGTCGGAATGCTCGACCCGACTGATCCAGATCTTCTGGCCGTTGACGATATATTTGTCCCCCACGCGTTTCGCAAAAGTGCGGATGCGCGTGGTGTCCGTGCCGCTGGAGGGCTCGGTGACGCCGAACGCCTGCAGCCGCAATTCGCCCCGCGCGATTTTCGGAAGATAGGCCTGCTTCTGCGCATCGCTGCCGTGGCGCAGCAGCGTGCCCATCGTATACATCTGCGCGTGACAGGCCCCGCCATTGCAGCCCGACCGGTGAATCTCTTCCAGCACCGCGAGGCCCGCGCCGAGCCCCAATCCGGCACCGCCGAACGCCTCGGGAATCAACACGCTGAGGAAACCTTCCTGCGTCAGGGTGCGGACGAATTCCGTGGGATAGGCGCGCCCGCGATCCAGCGCGCGCCAATATTCGCCGGGAAAGCGGGTGCAAAGCCGGCGCACGGATTGGCGGATCTCCGGGAAAGTTTCGTCGCTTGGCGCGCTCACGGCATGGCTCCCTGCTCCGGCTGGACTTCCCGTGCCGGACCGGCCAGATGTTAGGGAGGAACCAAGGCAAAGCAACCTGCAATGAACGTTTCCGAAGCCGCCAGAACGCGCCGCTCCATTCGCGGTTTTCTCGACAAGCCTGTGCCCGCCGAGGTTTTGCGCGACGTGCTGGAGACGGCCGCGCGCGCGCCTTCCGGCGGCAATCTGCAGCCCTGGCGTCTTTATGCGCTGACGGGTGCGGCACTCGCCCGCTTCCGCGAGTCCATGCGGGCGCGGCTCGCGAGCAACCCATCGCCCGATCCGCTGGAATATCACGTCTATCCGAAGGATCTCTGGGAGCCGCATCGCAGCTGGCGCTATCGCGTCGGCGAACAGATGTATGCGCTCGTGGGAATCCCGCGCGAGGACAAGGCGGCGCGGTTGCGCTGGTTCGCCCACAATTACGATTTCTTCGGCGCGCCTGTCGCGCTCTTCTGCTACATCGACAAGCGCATGGGCCCGCCGCAATGGTCCGATCTCGGCATGTATCTGCAAACCGTCATGTTGCTGTTGCGCGAGCGCGGCCTCGATTCCTGCCCGCAGGAATGCTGGTCGATGTACAATGCGCTCGTACGCTCGTTCACGAATGCGCCGGACGAATTCATGCTCTTCTGCGGCATGGCGATCGGCACCGCCGATCCCGCGGCACCAGCCAACGCGCTCGAAACCGAGCGCGCGCCCCTCGACGAATTCACGACGTTTCTGGGATTCTAGTTTTTTGAGTTCCACCCGCCCCTTGAGGGCGGGTGGAAAAATTCGGAGTAAAACGAAGAATTTTTCGGGGCGGGGTAATGTTGATGCAATACCCCGCCCCGAAATTCTCTTTTCGCTGCCGCTCAAAGATAATTTCGACCCGCCCTCAAGGGACGGGTGGTACGCACTCATTTCGTCTGACCAATGGCGTTCGTGATCGCGTCGATGACGCTCTCCGGATTTTTCAGCACATCGACATTCCAGAATCGCAAGACGCGATAGCCTCGCTCCGAGAGCCATTTCGATCTGACTTCGTCGTGCTTTGCTTGCTCACCGTCTGCGTGCTGGCTGCCATCTAACTCCACAACCAGCCTCCCGGACGCGCAGAAGAAATCGACAAAATAGGGTCCGATCGGCTGCTGCCGCCGAAAGCGCACGCCGGCAAGGCGCTTGTTGCGAACGAGATACCAGAGCCTGAGTTCGGCCTCGGTCTGGTTCGCGCGAAGAAGTTTTGCCTGACGATCCACCATGGCGAAACTCTGCTATGAACGCGTCTCAATATTACGTTCTGCTCGTCCCCCAATGTCGCATCAAGACGATCTGCGAAAGATCAATACCACCCGCCCCTTGAGGGCGGGTCGAAAAATTCGGAGTAAAACGAAGAATTTTTCGGGGCGGGGTAATGTTGATGCAATACCCCGCCCCGA
>JBEKLK010000319.1:0-4184 GCA_050010235.1 Rhizomicrobium sp. | reverse complement strand
TGTGGCAGAAGCATTTCGGCTAATTCAAACCTTCTCGAGCGCCACGCCCTGTTCGGCAAAATAGGGCGCGAGTTCGTCGGCTTCGAACATTTCGCGGATGATGTCGGCGCCGCCCACGAATTCGCCCTTCACATAGAGCTGCGGGATCGTCGGCCAGTTGGAGAATTCCTTGATGCCCTGGCGGATCTCAGGGTCCTTGAGCACGTCGACGGCTTTGAACTTCACGCCGAGCTCGGACAGGATCTGCACCACCGCGGCCGAAAATCCGCATTGCGGGAACACGGGCGTGCCCTTCATGTAGAGCACCACGTCGTTGGCGCCGATATCGCTCTGGATGCGGTCATGGGCCGGATTGGACATGATTTCCTCAGTGGTTTGCGAACTGCGCTCCACGCACACTTAGGAGCGGTTGGCGGAAGCGTCAAGGACGGCGGCCGCGGCGTGGTTTACGCCGTCAGTCCTTCGCGGCCGTTTGCAGCGACAGCGCATGGAGCACACCGCCCATCCGGCCCTTGAGCGCGTCATAGACCATCTGGTGCTGCTGCACGCGCGTCTTGCCCTTGAACGCCTTGCTCGTGACCATGGCGGCATAGTGGTCGTTGTCGCCCGCAAGATCGGTGATCGTCACCTCGGCGTCGGGAAACGCATCGTGGATCAGTTTTTCGATCTCGGTTGCAGACATCGCCATCTGAGGCCTCGTCAGTTCGAAGGCGGGGTTCCACCCATATAATTCGGGAACCAGCCTTCATGGGCGCGGGCCAGCGCGGCAACTGCTATCTCGCCTGCACCTTCCACGGTGATCTTATCTCCACCCGTGCGCCCCAGCAAAACCGCGGCGAGACCGGCCGCCTGTGCCTCGGCCAGGATGCGTTCCGCGTCGGCGTCGCGCAGCGCCACGAGATAGCGTGCCTGGTCTTCGCCGTAGAGAAAGGGAATTATGTCGTTGCCGGCCGGGCACGCGATGGCAGCACCAATGCGACCCGGCATCGCCATTTCGGCAAGTGCGACGAGCAAACCACCGTCGGACAGATCATGGACCGTGTCCGTCCGCCCCATTGTGATCAGGGAGCGGACGAAATCACCATTCTTCTTTTCGGCCGCGAGATCGACCGGAGGTGCCGCGCCCGCTTCCTTGCCTTCGATCTCGCGCAGATAGATCGACTGGCCCAGATGGCCTTTCGTGTCGCCTATCAGCAAAATCGCGTCGCCTTCGCGTTTGAATGCGATCGTCGCCATGCGATTGACATTCTTGAGCAGGCCTACCGCTCCGATCGCAGGCGTGGGCAAAATCGCTTCGCCGTTGGTCTCGTTGTAGAGCGAGCAATTGCCCGACACGACCGGGAAGTCGAGCGCGCGGCAGGCTTCCGCAATGCCGTCGACCGCGCTTGCGATCTCGCCCATGATTTCCGGCTTCTCGGGATTGCCGAAATTGAGATTGTCGGTGACGGCAAGCGGTGTCGCGCCCACGGCCGTCAGATTCCGCCATGCTTCCGCAACAGCCTGCTTGGCGCCTTCGAACGGATCGGCCTTGCAGTAGCGCGGCGTCACGTCGGTGGTGATGGCGAGCGCCTTGCCCGTGTTGTGCACGCGCACGACAGCTGCATCGCCGCCGGGACGCTGGACGGTGTCGGCCATGACGGTGTTGTCGTATTGCTCCCACACCCAGCGGCGCGAAGCGATATCGGGCGACGCCATCAGGACGCCAAGCGATTGCATCACCGGGCGCGCGCGATCGAATGACGGCGTGCCGCTCGCCGGCGTGCGCCGCTCGAACGGCCGATTGTAAACCGGCGCTTCTTCCGACAGCGCATGCACCGGCATGTCGGCGACCACGCGTCCCTTGTGGCTGACGATCAGGCGCCCCGAATCCGTCGTGCGTCCGATCACCGCGAAATCGAGTTCCCATTTCCTGAAGATGCGCTCGGCCTCGCCTTCGCGGCCGGGCTTCAGCACGGCCAGCATGCGCTCCTGCGATTCGGAGAGCATCATGTCGTAGGCGGTCATGTTTTCTTCGCGCTGCGGCACACGGTCGAGATCGAGATCGATGCCGGAGCCCCCTTTCGAGCCCATTTCCGCCGACGAGGATGTGAGCCCGGCCGCGCCCATATCCTGGATCGCAACGATCGCATCGGTCGCCATCAATTCCAGGCATGCTTCGAGCAAAAGCTTTTCCGTAAACGGATCGCCCACCTGCACCGTCGGCCGCTTCTCTTCGGAATCTTCGTTGAATTCCGCCGATGCCATGGTCGCGCCATGGATGCCGTCTCTACCCGTCTTGGAGCCGATATAGACGACCGGATTGCCCGCGCCTTCCGCGGCCGATTTGAAGATCTTGTCCCCGCGCGCGATCCCCACGCACATCGCGTTGACGAGGATATTGCCGTTGTAGGAGCGGTGGAAATTCACTTCACCGCCGACCGTCGGCACGCCCATGCAATTGCCGTAGCCGCCGATTCCCGACACGACTCCGGAGACAAGATGGCGCGTCTTGGGATGATCCGTCGCGCCGAAGCGCAGCGCATTCATCATCGCAATCGGACGCGCGCCCATGGTGAATACATCCCGCATGATGCCGCCGACTCCGGTCGCCGCACCCTGATAAGGCTCGATGAACGAGGGATGGTTGTGGCTTTCCATCTTGAAGACCGCCACGTCGCCGTCGCCGATATCGATCACACCGGCGTTCTCGCCCGGGCCCTGCAGCACCCACGGCGCCTTGGTCGGCAGCCGGCGCAAATGCGCGCGGGTGGATTTGTAGGAGCAATGCTCGCTCCACATCACGGAAAAGACTCCCAGTTCGACGAGATTGGGATCGCGATTGAGGAGCTGCTTGATGCGCCCATATTCCTCGACCGAGAGACCATGCTCGCGGACGACCTGCGGCGTGATTTCCGTCATGACAATGCTTCGATCAGGCTCTGGAACAAGGCGACGCCGTCCGTGCCGCCGAGCATCGGATCGCAGACGCGTTCGGGATGGGGCATCAGGCCCAGCACGTTGCGCTTTTCGCTCAATATGCCCGCGATATTGCGCGCCGATCCATTCGGGTTATCGCCCGGCGCATAGCGGAACACGACCCGGCCTTCGCCTTCGAGCCGGTTGAGCGTGTCCTCGTCGGCGACATAGTTGCCGTCGCCATGGGCTACGGGAAACGACAGGCGCTGGCCTTTGTCGTATTTGCGCGTGAACACCGACTGCGTCTCCTCGACTTCGAGACCGACCGGCCTGCAGACGAATTTGAGATTCGCGTTTCGCATCAGAGCGCCGGGCAGAAGGCCCGTTTCCGTCAATACCTGGAACCCGTTGCAGATGCCGAGCACCGTCACGCCTTCATCCGCCTTTTTCTTGATGTCCCGCATGATGCGCGACTGCGCCGCCATCGCACCGCATCTGAGATAATCGCCATAGGCAAATCCACCCGGCAGCACGATCAGATCGACATCCGGCAATTCGCTGTCGGCGTGCCACGCCATGTGCGGCGCGCGGCCCGTGAGTTGCTCAAGCGCCACCGCCGCATCGCGGTCGCAATTGGAAGCTGGAAAGACGACGACCGCGGATTTCATCGCTACTGGCGTCCTCCCATGCTGTTCTGCACTTTGGCCGTGACAGCGCTGGAGGACTCGTCGCCCCATTGCTCGACCACCTCGCCGATTTCATTCGGCAACGAAGCGTCGGCCAGCTTCTTCCCCGACGGCGTTTCATAGAACGCGATTGCCGCCTGCAATTCGGCCTCGGAAAGCCGCGATGCATACACTTGCGCGACTTTCCGGATCAGTTCGTCCTCATGCGCGCGGTAATAGGCATGGAATGCCGAATTATAGGCATCCCAAAAGCTGTCGGGAACTTCGGAGTGAATTCTTTTTTGCTTGGCGATGTCGTCGTGAAGGTTGCGGTCGACCGCGGATGCGATCTGATCCGCGACGCCCGATTCGTGCACCAACGTAATTGCGAGATCGAGTTTCGGATCGGCCGCCGGCGACGGCGTATCGCCGGCGAGCGCCGGAGCAGAAAGCACCGACAGCGCGGCGACACAGAGAAAATACGAAATGCGATTCACGGCGGCACCTTAACGAATTTCGATCTCGTACTTTTCGATCACGGTGTTGGCGAGAAGCTTCTCGCACATTTCCTTGAGGCTGGCGCGGGCGCGCGTTTCGTCGCGCTCCTCGAGTTCGATCTCGATC
>JBEKLK010000318.1:0-4208 GCA_050010235.1 Rhizomicrobium sp. | reverse complement strand
CCGGCATGGCGTTCCAGCCCAACAAATTCGTGTTTCCGGGCGGGCGCATCGATCCGGGCGATCAGCGCATCGCGGTGGGAGGCGATTTACGTCCCGAGGTGCTCGCGAAGGCGTCCATCGGCACCACACCGTCTCGCGCGCGAGGCCTTGCGCTTGCCGCCGTGCGCGAAACCTTCGAGGAAACCGGCGTATTGCTGGGCGAACGCTCCGCGACCGTGCCTCGCAGTCGCGCACCCGCCTGGGCGAAGTTTTTTGCACACGGCATCGTGCCGCGGCTCGACACGTTCGATCTCGTGGCGCGCGCCGTCACGCCGCCGAACCGCACGCGCCGTTTCGATGCCCGCTTTTTCATGGTCGACGGCAGCGCCATCGCGCACACGCTCGATGCCGCGCACACCGAAGAACTTCTGACTCCCGCCTGGCTCACGCTCGCGGAAGCGCGCGCGCTCGATCTGATGACCATCACGCGGACCGTGCTCGACGAAGTCGAGGCACGAATTGTCGAAGGCGCCGACAGGTCGCGCCCGATCCCCTATTTCCGTTTCACTCGCGACAAATCCGGCCTGACCTATCTGTGAGCGCCGATCGCGAACGTCGCGCGAGCCTGTTCGCAATCCTGACCACCTGCGTCGCCTATGGCCTCGGCATGGGGCTCACGCTGCCGCTGCTGGCGTTGATCCTCGAGCGCAAGGGCGTGCCGGGGAGCATCAACGGCCTCAATCTCGCGACGGGCGGTCTGGCGGCACTTGCCATCACGCCGTTCATCCCGCGCTGGATCGCGCGCTTCGGCGCCGCGCAATATCTCGCGGCGTCGCTTGTGGTCGCGGCAGGCGCAATGCTGGCAATCTACGAAGCTCCCAGCCTGTGGGTGTGGTTTCCCGTTCGTTTCGTGCTGTCGAGCGCGCTGAACGGGCTGTTCGTGGTTTCCGAATTCTGGATCAATCGCCTCGCCGACGAGACCAATCGCGGCCGTTATATCGCGATCTATTCGATCTGCATCTCCGGCAGCTTCGGTATCGGGCCGGGCGTGCTCAAGATCATCGGAACGCACGGCATCGCGCCCTTCGCCGCCGGCTCATGCCTGCTCCTTCTGGCGCTCGTTCCCGTACTCGTCGCGCGACGCACGGCGCCCCGCATCGAGGAAGGCCACGCATCGACAGTGTTTTCCGTGATCCGCGCGGCGCCCGCTGCGCTGACCGCGTCGTTCGTCTTCGGCGCCATCGACGCGGGGCTGACCGGTCTCCTGCCGGTCTATGCCGTGCGTTCGGGCTATACAGAGGCCAATGCGGCATTGGCCGTAACGGCCATCGCGCTGGGCAGCATCGCGTTTCAATATCCGCTGGGCTATCTCGCGGACCATATGAGCCGAAAGCTCCTGCTCGCGCTCTGCGCCTCGACCGGAATCGCAGGCACTATGCTCATGCCATTCGTCATTCACATACCCGTATTGATGTATTCGCTACTCTTCGTCTGGGGTGGACTGATCCTCGGCATCTATAGTGTCGGACTGACCCTGATCGGCGAGCGCTTCAAGGGCGCAGAGCTCGCAAATGCAAATGCGGCGTTCGTGCTTCTCTACTGCATGGGGTTGCTGCTGGGCCCGACCGTGGAAGGCGCCGCACTCGATGCCTGGAATCCGAACGGACTTCTCGTCGTGTTGGGCGCGATCTGCGCGGGATACGTGGTGTTTCTTGGGCTTCAGCGGCGAGAATCACGCCTCACTTCGCATCGTGGCAAATGACTAGCGGGTGGTGCCGGCAACCGAAACGCAGCCGGCGAAGACCATGATGAAGCGATGGACTCCGTGCCTGTCTTTGACGGAAAGGTAATGCACCGGAAATAGTGCCATGCGCGGACGGTAGTGCTTCCATGCGCACCACGACAAATCTTTCCGGAAATCAAGAATCGGATTTCACAAATCCGTGACACCCCAAACGCATTGTTGAAAAGACGCCACCGGTCGACGTAGCATTTCCTATGTCGTGCGTTTCGCACTATCGTGTTCGCTGCTGCAGTCGTCGTCCATGATTTTACGAGAGGCCCAAAAAATCGTTCAGCAGGTTCTTGCCCCGGAACAGCTCGATAATTTTCTGGACAACATCCTGGGGCAACGCTTTATCAAGGTCGGCGGCGACGGCTCGAGCTATCGCGCCGGCATTCTGGGTGCGAATCCCGAACAGGCGATTCTGGAGGCCTTCGACAAGCTCGCCCCCAATATCACCTGCCATGCCGCGGCGCCTTTGGGACCGCACCCGATCATCCAACCCGTGGCCAGCGAATCGGCATTCAAGGCCAAGATCGATGCGTTTCACGCTCTACGATATACCGTGCGCGTGCCTCTGGCTGGCTTAGTCTCACCACGGCTCGACGAATTTCTCAGGGCTTTGGAATTCCTTCTTCACAAGCCCGCGACGGCCGCGGCATTCTGGAGTCGCGGCGACGCGCGGGCGCCCGTGCATCACGACGATTACGACATCATTGTTCTGCAACTCATAGGGCGGAAAAAATGGTTTATTTCCACGAACCGTTCCGAGCTGCCGAACTTGTGGGAAAACATTCCGACGGGTCCGATCGCGCTGGGACCCCATGAAGAGGTGGACGTCGGACCCGGCGATTGCCTATATCTGCCGCGGGGCACGCGCCACCGGGTCGACGCGCTCGCGGATTCCATTCACCTCTCGATCGGTTTTGTGCCGCTGACTTTGAGAGAAGCGGTCGTCGCTGCACTCGATCATTTTTCCGACCTTGACCGGACCCTCCGGGAGACGGTCGGCGGGCGCGTAGCCCATTCGGTGGCGCGCAACGGTTTCAGCGATCTCGCTCCCAAAATCCGGGAATGCGTGGGGCAACTCCAGGCGCTGTGCAAATCGGACGATTTCATCGCTCAAGCCATGCAGCGGCGGTCGTCGCGGGAAATTGCGGATTTGAAAAAGCTCGAAGCGTCTGCGCGTCGCACGCCGATCTCGGCCAATTCGCTCGTGCGGCACGGTCGGCTGGCCATGTCTCATCTTTCCACGTCGCAGGAGAAGATCGATTTCGGTTATCCCGGCGGTCACATCTACATTCACAAAGGCGCGGAGGAGTGCGTCAGGTTCATAGCCGCTACTCCGATGTTCAGGATTCGCGACGTGCCCGGCGCCGTTGGAGACGAGATTCGCTTCGCACTTATCGAAAAGTTCCTGTCCACCGGGTTTCTCGAACAGGTGCTGGAATAGCGCTTTTCTCGGGACTGTCGGGGGCGACTTGACATCTTTCCGCCCATGGCTAGGTTACCGGCCCTTCGGCGAAATTCTTGAGGAGCGGCGCCCATGGCGAAGCCCACCACGGCAAAAATCAGACTCAACAGCTCGGGCGGCACGGGCTTTTTCTATGTTGCGAAGAAGAACACCCGCACCATGACGGAAAAGTTCACCGTCAAGAAGTACGACCCCGTCCTGCGCAAGCATGTCGAGTTCAAGGAAGGCAAGATCAAATAGGCCAACCTTCCGGCCTTTGAATCCCAACGCGCCCGCGGGCATCCCGTGCGGCGCGTTTTTCTTTTCCCTATCCCGCGGTCACGCCGCAGCAGCCGGAGGCAACCGGCGCAGCGAACCCGTCTTCCCGCATCTCCTCGACCCGCCCGACGAAGGGCAGGATGAATTCGAACAGTTCCGGCAGGACGCCCAGCGGCAGGTCGTGACCCCAGCCTTCGATCTCGTGATATTCCGCGCCCGGAATGCACTGGGCCGTATGACGGCCCGCCGCGCAGGGTATCAAGGTATCGGCCGTGCCATGCAGCACCAGCGCCGGGACGTGCAGTTTCTTCAACCGTTCCGTTCGCGGCGCGCTCGCCATGATGGCCGCCCACTGGCGCACCGTGCCTTGCGGATAGAACGAGCGGTCGTAGCTCGCGCCGATCAGTTCGCTGAGCCGCATTTCGTCGAACGGAAAGCGCGTGGACGCATAACTGCGCCGTCCCTTGAGCGAATGCGCGATGACGGAGGCGCGATCGCCCGCAGGCGCCGGCGTCATCAGCGCCGCCTGCGCTTCCGGGCTCGAGCGCGGCAGCGACGGATCGCTTGTCGTCGAAAAGATCGAAATCAACGAACGCGCCTTCGCCGGATGATCGAGCGCGACCAGTTGCGCGATCATGCCGCCCATGGACGCACCCGCGATATGCGCGCTGGCGACGCCGAGCCCATCGAGTAGCGCCGCCGCATCCGCCGCCA
>JBEKLK010000317.1:0-4213 GCA_050010235.1 Rhizomicrobium sp. | reverse complement strand
CGGGTGCGGCAACCGCAGGACGACGGGCTCAAGCCCGGCGAGTTGCTGTCGGTGCCGCAATTCGATCGCGCCGACCGTACGCCTCTGCGAGGGCTGCCCGGCAAACGGGTGACGCAGCTCGCTTATGCGCGCGCGGGCCTCATCACGGAGGAAATGAAATTCATCGCGACGCGCGAAAATCTCGGACGTGCGGCGGCGCGCGAAGGCAACAGCTTTGGTGCGGCAATCCCCGATCACGTGACGCCGGAATTCGTGCGCAGCGAAGTGGCGCGCGGCCGCGCGATCATTCCCGTCAATATCAACCATCCCGAATCCGAGCCGATGATCATCGGCCGCAATTTCCTCACCAAGGTCAACGCGAATATCGGCAATTCCATCGTCACCTCGGGTGCCGCCGAAGAGGTCGAGAAGCTGGTGTGGTCGATCCGCTGGGGCGGGGACACGGTGATGGATCTGTCGACCGGGCGTCATATCCACACCATCCGCGAATGGATCATCCGCAATTCTCCCGTGCCCATCGGCACGGTTCCCATCTATCAGGCGCTGGAGAAAGTGGGAGGCGCCGCCGAAGAGCTGACCTGGGAAATCTATCGCGACACCCTGATCGAGCAATGCGAGCAGGGTGTGGATTATTTCACGGTCCACGCCGGCGTGCGGCTCGCGCATATTCCTCTCACCGCCGAACGCGTGACGGGCATTGTGAGCCGGGGCGGATCGATCCTCGCCAAATGGTGTCTTGCGCATCACAAGGAAAATTTCCTCTACACGCATTTCGAGGAGATCTGCGAGTTGCTCGGTCGCTACGATGTGGCGTTCTCTCTCGGCGACGGGCTCCGTCCGGGCTCGATCGCGGACGCCAATGACGCGGCGCAATTTGCCGAGCTCGACACGTTGGGCGAGCTCAACAAGATCGCGCAGAAATACGACGTGCAGACCATGATCGAAGGTCCCGGCCATGTGCCGATGCACAAGATCAAGGAAAACATGGACCGCCAGCTCGCAGCCTGCGACGAGGCGCCGTTTTATACTTTGGGGCCGCTCACAACCGATGTCGCGCCCGGCTACGATCACATCACGAGTGCCATCGGCGCGGCCATGATCGGCTGGTTCGGCACCGCCATGCTTTGCTATGTGACGCCGAAGGAGCATCTGGGCCTGCCGGACCGCGACGACGTGAAAGCGGGCGTGATCGCCTATCGCATCGCGGCCCATGCGGCCGATCTCGCGAAGGGCCATCCGGCCGCGCGCATCTGGGACGACGCGATGAGCAAGGCGCGCTTCGAATTCCGCTGGCGCGACCAGTTCGCGCTGGCGCTCGATCCAGAGACGGCGCAGGCCTTCCACGACGAGACGTTGCCGGCAGACGGCGCCAAGGTCGCGCATTTCTGCTCGATGTGCGGCCCCAAATTTTGCTCGATGAAGATCAGCCAGGAAGTGCGCGACGCGGCCCGCGGCACCAACGACACGCTCTCCTCCGCCGAAATCCGCGCCGCGATGGCGAAAAAATCGGCCGAATTCCGCGACGGCGGCGGAGAGATCTACGTGTCGAAGAATGCGGCGGAGTAGAATTTCGCGGTGTTACGCATGCACGAAGCTAATTTCTCCGGTGGCACCGACGAGCGCGATCTCAATATTCGCCCGTCGTGCTCTTTTTGCCATTTTTTCCGCGAGTCTGCGTGTGGGTAAAGCATCTGGAACTACCGCGATGTGACGCTCTCGCTCTGCGTCACGTACAAAAAGTAGACCTATGGCTTCACAGAGACCGCGTCTAAGGCGTGAGGCAACACCGGAATGCTTGGAATTAATTACGCCGCCCTTGCATTCTGCGACAACAGTTTTTCCGTTGATATCCGCGACCACATCACCGTTGCCGGGTTTCAGGCTGACCACCAAAGTGCGCTCGTTTTGAGTATACTTACCGCCATAGCTTGTCGTTCCAATTGCTGTTTCGAACGAATATCCGTGATCTGAAAGCCAATCGCGAATACGGAATCTTTTGCCGTGTTCGCCATCCGGATGGAGTTCAACTTTGGTTGCACCAATTTCGAACAAATGCATTGCGAAGGCCAACATGACAGCCGCCTCCGTTAAGTGATGCTCCTGGCCGTTGTCTTGCTCGCGGCAAAAACCACGCCGTTTCGGCGGTGGGAGGCGAGGGTCGATTAGATTCTTACACTCCATTTGACCAATTCCTACCTTCGCTTTGCTTGCTTGGCTGAGCGAGCCGGCATGTCATGCTGGTCTGGCAATCTTTTTGCCTTGGTGAGTCGCGGCCGATGAGATTCGTGTGACAGCGCTAAATGAACAATCGCGCCAGATCTGGTCAACGACAATTCCTTCGCCGTTCGATCCAGCGCGGCGAGGGCGGACGCGGGCAGGGAAATGTTGACCCGGACAGCTTCGTTGCCGGTCTCCACCGGAACGAGGACGCGCGCCTTTTCCTTCACGCCGCGCTCGACGGGAATGCGGTTGAGCGGGCGAGGTGGGGCCGGGGTCTCGCCATATTCCTCGCTCAATGCGACATGCGCCTGGGCGGCGACAAGAGCGTTCGCTGCCGCGTCTTCGATGGTCGCCCCGAAACTGGTGCAGCCGGGCAGGTCGGGAAAGAATACGCCAAAGCCGTGCGCCGCTTTTTCGATGATCGCCACGTAGAACTGTTGCATATGTTCACCTCAACTTCACGCCGCTCTGTCGTTCGATGCTCTTGAGCGTTCCCGGCGGCAGGTCCTTCACCGGATGCGGAACGGTGACTGTGCCCGGTCGTCCGCCATGCCGGAAATGGTGATGACTGCCAGTTGTCCGCACCAAGCGCCAACCGGCCGCTTCGAGCTTCCGGATGATTTCGCGGCTAGAAAGGCTCGCCGTCATGCGTGCTCCCGATACACACTTTATGTGTATTCGTGTTATGCGTCAAGACGGCTCGATTGATCAAGCCATGACACATTTGGGTGGGATAATCTAAATTTCACGAACCGATTCCTTATCGTTCGCGCGCTATCTCATGTAAAAGCGCCGCCTTTGCAGAGCGGGAGGTTGTCATGCGCAAGAACCATCAGGACTTCAGCTTTTGAGCCGATGAGCAAACGCCGGAGGGGCTTTCAACAGCGAAACGCACGTTAAGCGTGGGCTTCGCGTTGTCGGTCGCGATAAGGAACTGGTCGAAAAGTTGGGCCGCAACGACCTTTGCCCATGCGGGTCGGGCCGGAAATTCTAGAAGTGCTGCCTCGAAAGCCGCAGCTTTCAACGACCGCGACGACTATTGGCGTGACTGATCGGCAAACCCGCTTCCGAAAAGGGAGCGGGGTCAGGCCCTTGGTGCAGATTTTGGGCGCTGCCGTCCAACGCCACTGTGGATTTGCCGCCCTAGTTCCGCCAAAGTTCCGTCCGGTACTTGAATTGCGCCGTTTTCATCCCCATTCGTCTCGAAACGCCGGTCAAAATCCGTGAACGACATTCACGCCGTTCCCAAACCTGACCAGGTTCTCGCCTCGCGGCTGGGGCTGGGAGTCAAGGGCAAGCAGCGCCGCTGGTACTGGATCGGCGGGGCCATCCTCGTGCTTGCGGTGGTGGGAGGCTTCGCGCTGCGCGGCGGTCCTGCCCACACCTATGTCACCAAGCCGATCACGCGCGGACTTCTCGCCGTCGATGTCAGCGCCACGGGCACGCTCGCGCCGCGCGACCAGGTCGATGTCGGCGCGGAAGTGTCGGGCCGCATCGACAAGCTCGAAGTCGATTTCAACGACCATGTGAAAAAAGGCCAGGTTCTCGCCCGCATCAACACCGATCAGTTGGTGGCGCAATTGCAGCAGGCGCAGGCGACATTGGACACGGCCGTCGCGACCTTGAACCAGATGTCGCAGACTTACGGTCGCTATCAGGCGCTTGGGAAGAAAAACGCCATTTCCCGGGAGCAGCTGAATTCCTCCACGGGCGACTACGAGCGCGCCAAGGCGGGCGTCGAACTCGCGCGCGCGACAGTCGACCAGGACAAGACACAGCTTTCCTGGGCGACGATCTATTCGCCGATCGACGGCGTGGTGCTCGACCGCAAGGTTTCCGCCGGCCAGACCGTTGTCGCCGCCTTTACGACGCCGGTTCTGTTCACGCTCGCAAGCGATCTCAGCCAGATGGAGCTGGATGTCGATATCGACGAAGCCGATGTCGGCCAGGTGCGTTCCGGCGCGAAGGCGAGCTTCACGGTGGATGCCTATCC
>JBEKLK010000316.1:0-4242 GCA_050010235.1 Rhizomicrobium sp. | reverse complement strand
TCAGGCTTTCGCTTGGCGCAGACGCTCGCTGACGCGAAGATCCCCTTCGTCTTCGCCACCGGCTATGGCCGGCATGGCCTGCCCGAGCAATGGGCGACGCGGCCGATCATCCAAAAGCCATTCAGACTCGACATGCTTGCCGCGGTGCTCGACGCGTTGCTCTAAGCGGTCGACGCTTGCGTTGCGGCTGCTTCAGTAGAAATGCACGCCCGCCATGCAGTAGAGCATCGGGATCGAGAGCATCGTGTTGACGCGCGAGGTCAGCCCGGCGATGCGCGCGGCGGCTTTGATCTCATCGGGCGTCGCCGGCGTGATGCCGATGTTCTTTTTCTGGTTCGGCCAGATGACGAACCAGACGTTGAACCACATGATCGTGCCGAACCACATGCCGATTCCGATCGTCAGATAGGTCGCATTGGAGAATGCGCCGCCGGCGTCGACCGCATCCAGCGTGTAGGCCTGCAACAGATAACCGTTCAGCGATGCCAGGATGATGCCCAGCACGATCGTGCCCATGGCGGCCCAGCGGAACCAGAACAGAGCAGCCGGCGTGATGTATTTGCCGAGCGCCGGCTTCAGCTCATCGGGAATTGTCGGCATGGTCGGTGTGGCGACGAAGTTGAAATACCACAGGAGCCCGATCCACATCACGCCGCAGATGACATGCAGCCAGCGGGTAATGAACATCCAGAACGTGGAATCGATATGAACTCCGGCCTGTTCCCAGCGAATTCCCAGAATGATCAACGCCAGCACGAAGCCGGCGATCACCACATTGCGCAGATTGGATAGAAACGCAGCCATTTCGAGCGGGCCTCCCCTATATGAGTCTTGGGGTCAGTTTACCCCATTTTCCGAAGGTTTCAGCCCGAAAATTCGCGCCCGTCAGAGAGCCAGTTTTTTCGGCCGGACCACCCGGAGCCAGGTCACGATCATCAGCCGGGTCACCATCACGGCCGTGAAGAACGAGGTGATGATGCCGACACCCAGGGTGACGGCGAAACCCCGCACCGGTCCCGAGCCAAGCTGGAACAGGATCAGAGACGCGATCAAATGGGTCATGTTGGCGTCGAAGATGGTCGCCATGGCGCGCCGGAACCCGGTGTCGATCGAGGCCATGATGGAACGGCCGTTGCGCGATTCCTCGCGGATGCGCTCATAGATCAGCACGTTGGCGTCGACCGCCATGCCCATGGTGAGCACGATGCCGGCGATGCCGGGAAGCGTGAGCGTGGCGCCGAAAAGCGTGAGTGCTGCGAACAGCAGCACGATGTTGAGCGTCAGCGCCACATTCGCGAAGAGCCCGAACAGGCCATAACGCGCGATCATGAAGATGATCACGAGCGCCAGGCCCGCGAGCGCCGATTTGGCGCCGGCCTTGACCTGGTCCGCGCCCAGTTCGGCACCAACGGTGTTTTCTTCGAGCACCTTCAACGACGCCGGCAGCGCACCGGCGTTGAGCAGATCGGCGAGATCCTTCGCCGACTGCACGGTGAAATTGCCCGTGATTTCGCCCGTGCCGCCGAGGATGGGCGTTTGAATCACGGGCGCCTCGATCACCCTGTTGTCCAGGACGATGCCGAAGCGCCGACCGACATTCTCCTTGGTCGCGTCGCCGAACTCGCGTGCGCCGACCGTGTCGAAGCTGAAGACGATGTCGGGCGCCTGCGTCTGCTGATTGAAGCTCTGGCTTGCTTTTTCGAGCCGGTCGCCCGCAACCACGACGTGCTTTTCGACGACAATCGAATCCGGTTCGCCCGGCTTGTGGTCGATCGGCAGCAATTCCGAACCGATGGGAACGATGCCCTTCTTGGCCTCGTCGATGGACGCGGATTCATCGACCATCTGGAATGTCATGCGCGCCGTCGTGCTCAGGGCTTTCTTGAGCCGATCGGGATCCTGCAGTCCCGGCACCTGGACGAGGATGCGGGAATCGCCCTGGCGCTCGATGGCGGGTTCGCGCGTTCCCAGAAAGTCGATGCGGCGGCGCACCACTTCGATTTCCTGGCCCAGAATGTCGTTCTGGGTGCTGGTCTTGTAGGCGTCGGTCATTTTCATGACCAGGATATTGTTGCCGGGCTCCTGCAGATCGTATTCGCGGGCGCCGACCGTCAGCACCGCGCCGCCGACGGCGCCGTTCAGATTGGCGAGCAGCGCTTTCGCGTCGGCATAGCGATCCGGATCGAGGATGTGGATCGTGACGGAATCCGGCGTGGCCGGCAGCCAGGAATAACCGATCCGCGCTTTGCGCAGGCCAACCCGAATGTCGCCGGTCAGCGATTCAATGCGGTCTTTCTGCACCTGGTCGAGTTCGACTTCGAGCAGCAATTGGGAACCGCCCTGCAAGTCGAGGCCCAACGCCACCGTGCTCGTCGGCAGGAAATGCGGAAATCTGGCGATCACCGAATCCGGAAGCGCATTCGGCAGCGCGATGATGATGCCGAAAAACAGGATAAGGCCCGTGACGACCCGGCTCCAGGTGGGTATTTGCAGCATCCGGTCTAGCTCTTGTCGCTCTTGGCATCCGCAGGCGCGTTCTTGGGGCGCACCTCCGCCAGCGTGCTCTTGAGCACGCGCACCTGGACGTTATCGGCGATCTCCACGGTGATCTCGGGATCGTCCTTCTGCGGCGGCTTCGTGACCCGGCCCAGAATGCCGCCCGCGGTCACCACCGTGTCGCCGCGGCGCACATTCTCCATCATCTCCTTCATTTGCTTCACGCGCTGCTGTTGTGGGCGCCAGATAAGCAGGTAAAAGATGAGGATCAGCGGGACGACAAGCGTAAGCGTCTGCATCAGGGGATCGGACAGGGACATCGGCGGTAATGCTCTCGGGCGGGTTTTGGCGGCGGACTATAGCGGCGGGCCCCTCCATTGCAACCATGGGGCCCCAAGGGGTGAGGCTGTGACAGCGCGCAAGGAATCCCAGGATTTTCAAGGCGAATTGCTCGCCCGGATCGCGGCCGCGCTGGACCGGCTCGCGCCGTCCGCGATCCCGGCCGCTCCCCCCGACAGCGGCGACGCATTCGTGTGGGAGCCCGCCCATGGCGGATTGGTCGCGATCGGCACGGTGGCGCATGTGCCGCTGCATCTCCTGAAGGGGATCGATGCGGCCCGCGACACACTGCTCCAGAACACGCGCCGCTTCGCGGACGGCCTGCCGGCCAACAACGCGCTTCTGTGGGGCGCGCGCGGCATGGGCAAGAGTTCGCTGGTCAAGGCGATCCACGCCGAGGTCAACCGCGCACGCGACGGGAAGGCCCGGCTTGTGCTCGTGGAAATCCATCGCGAAGAGATCGCGAGTTTGCCCGTGCTCTTACGGATATTGCGCAACGCGGAGCGCCGCTTCCTGCTCTATTGCGACGACCTTTCCTTCGACAAGGACGACACCAGCTACAAATCGCTCAAGGCGGCGCTGGAAGGCGGCATCGAAGGTCGGCCCGCGAATGTGCTTTTCTATGCGACGTCGAACCGCCGCCATCTGATGCCGCGCGATATGATGGAAAACGAGCGCTCGACGGCGATCAATCCGTCCGAAGCGGTCGAAGAGAAGGTCTCGCTGTCGGATCGTTTCGGCCTATGGCTCGGCTTCCACAATTGCGGCCAGGACGAATATCTCGCGATGATCGACGGCTATGCGACGCATTACGGCATCGCGCTTCCGAAGGAGCAGTTGAAAGCGCGCGCACTTGCCTGGGCGGCAGGACGCGGCGCGCGATCCGGTCGCGTCGCATGGCAATTTATCCAAGACCTGGCAGGCGAACTGGGAAAAGCGCTGCCGTAGCTAACGATCTTCGCGAATTCCGGGGGAGTTCGCGCGTGCGATAGGCCGCGTTGAGAGTCAGCCTTCCACCACGAATGTCAGTCCGGCATTCGTCGGGAGACGCTTGAGAAGCGGTTCGGCCATTGCGGCTGCCGGTGTCCAGCAGCCGCCCGGCGTGGTATCGCGCGGTACATCGAACGCCAATGCGAGCGCAGCCTCGGCCAATATTTTCGACGTCGAACCATAGCCGGGATCGGAATCGCCCTTGACTGCCGCGCGGACAGTACGGCCGTCGTCCATCTCGGCAATGAAGAGGATGTCGTACCAGCCCTTGTCGCGCTCTTCCTTCGACGGCCCCTCGCCGGGCTTGGGCAGATTGGCGAGTTTGAAATCGAAGCCGCCCAAACCGGGACCGCCCGTCGGAGGACCGTCCAGCATCTGCATTTCGTCGTAACGGAATGAATTGCCCCAGGGATGCCC